>JBFYTX010000100.1:0-5085 GCA_041300345.1 Dehalococcoidales bacterium
TTCCTCTCGAACTCATTCTTTACGGCACCAGACTCCCGCCGGTAGCCCAGCGGAAAATATCCTGGTAGGTTATCAGTACAAGCACCGCCAGGAGCACGATAAAACCAATCGTGTGGACGATACCTTCGACACGCGGCGAGACGCGCTTACCGCGCCGCAACCATTCAATTACGACGAAGATAATCCGGCCGCCATCGAGGGCGGGGAACGGGATTATCTGGGTAATAGCGATGGCGATACTGATGAACGCGGTTAGCTCGAGCACCGGACGCACACCGGAGGCGGCGACCTCGCCGGCGACCTGCACGATGCCCACGGGACCGGTCGGCACGAAAGGCACGGTGCCTATGAACATGCCGACGATACCGTTCTTATAAAGCACCAGGGTTTCAAAGCAGGAGCGCGCCCCCGCCGGTATAGCCTCCCAGAAAGGCAGGCTCTCGCTGACGATAACCGGATCAACGACTTCATAAGCAATGCCGATAGCCGCCTCTCCAGCGGGAGGCTTCCAGCGCGGCATCAGACTCACCGTCCCTGTGGTATTATCGGCGTGGAGTAGAGTAACATCAATTTCCGCGCCGAGGTGAAGCTGAACGTAGCGAGCGAGGTCGTAGGAGCTCTTCACCGGCCGGTCGTTAATCGCCACAATATAGTCGCCAGGCACAATGCCGGCCATTGCCGCAGGCGAGCCAGAAGCGACCTCTTTGACCAGGACTTTACCATCGTCGATGTCATGAGGGACCATGAAAGCCACGGCCAGGAGCACGAAAGGCAGCAGCAGATTCATAATGATGCCGCCGGACAGGACGAGCAGGCGGACGCCATAGCCGCGGCCGGCCAGCCCTTTCGGCACCGCGGGGTCGATCTCTCCCGTAATTTTATTAAAGCCGCCGAAGGGTATCCAGTTAATGGAGTATATCGTCCCCCGCCACTTTTTACCGAAGATGCGGGGCGGGAAGCCGATGCCGAACTCCTCGACGGGGACGCCGGTGGCTTTGGCAGCGATAAAGTGCCCCAGCTCATGGACAAGAATCAGCACGGAGAGGACAACCACACCGATGATGATGGTCAGAATCATTTCGCGCCGCCTTGCGCCATTTCCAGGGCCGTCTGCCGCGCCCAGGCGCCGGCGGCCAGGACATCATCGAGAGAGGGATCGGAGACGGGGGAATGCTTTTCCAACACCTGCTCGACAAGGCGCGGGATATCCATAAAGCCGATGCGTCCGTCCAGGAACAGCCCGACCACGACCTCGTCGGCGGCGCAAAGCACGGCGGGTATCGTTCCGCCTACCCTGCCGGCGTAAATCGCCAGGCTTAGACAGGGGAAATTCTCCATGTCAGGCGGCTCGAAGGCCAGTGATTTAATGTCAGCCCAGTCGAGACGGGGCAGCGAGGCATTACGGGGGCGGTCGGGGAAAGTCAAGGCGAACTGGATGGGGAGGCGCATATCGGGAAAGCCCAGCTGGGCCTTGACAGAGCCATCGGCGAACTCAACCATGGAGTGGACAATGCTCTGCGGATGGACCAGCACCGTAACTTCATCGATAGATACGTTAAAGAGCCAGCGGGCCTCGATGACCTCAAGGCCTTTGTTCATCAGCGTAGCGGAATCGATGGTGACCTTTTTGCCCATGCGCCACGAGGGGTGGTCGAGAGCCTGCGCCACGGTAACCGAGGCCAGGCGCTCCGGGGAAAAGCCGCGGAAAGGGCCGCCGGAGGCGGTCAGGATGATGCGGCGGGGGGGCTGTTTTTCGCCGAGGAGACACTGGAAGACGGCGCTGTGCTCGCTATCCACGGGGAGAATACGGGCGCCACCCTTCTTGACCGCGGCGGTGACCAGCCCGCCGGCGGCCACCAGCGACTCCTTGTTAGCGAGGGCGACGGTCTTACCGGCGGCGGCCGCCGCCATAACCGCGCCCAGGCTGGCGGTACCAGAGGTAGCGATAACGACGAGATCGACGTCGGGATGAGCGGCCATTTCTTCAAGGGTAATGAGCTCGCAGCCCGACGGCGTCTTGCCCGGGACGGCATAGCTGGCGAACCGTGGCCGGAACTCGTCGACCTGCTGCGCCAGCAAATCGAGATTGGAGCCGGCGGCCAGGCCAACGACGCGGAAACGCCCCGGGAGGGCGCGCACGACCTCCAGCGTCTGCCGCCCGATGGAACCGGTCGAACCGAGCACCGCCAGGCGCTTCAACTCTGATGCCATGATACTTATATCTTACAACAAACAAGAGCTTGAAGCTATGAGAGGGGAAAAGAAAAGGGGGGTAAAGGCCCCCCTTCTTTCGTACCAATGAACAAACCAATCGTTAGATGACGATCTCCGATTTCCGGTCTTCCGAGCCGCGCAGGAAAAGAATCGTGACGATATCGCCGGATTTAAGCCCCAGCAAGGCTTTCTGGAGATCGGCGGCGTTACTGACACGCCAGATATTTACCTTAACGATAATATCACCCGCGATGAGCCCCGCTTTATCCCCCAGCGAGCCGGGGGACACTTCGCCGACGACCGCGCCGAACACCGGGACCTCTCCATGTTTCTGCGCCACTTTATCGGCGTCAGCGACCTTCAGGCCGAACCGGAGAGGCTTACGCTCAGCGGCACCGGCGAATATCTCCTGTAAACGGGGCCGGTCAAAGCCGACCACGGCCTCACCGTCGATAACAGTCACGGGGACGCCCATCTGGTGGGTCAAAGCGACCATCTCATCGGCGGCCTCGCGATTGCGGGACACATCTAACTCGGTATATTTCACGCCCAGTCCGTCAAGAAAACTCTTGACCTGGAAACAGTAGCCTCAGGTGGGCGTGGTGTAAACCTTAACGTCCATACCGGCGCCTCCAAAAATCAAGACTCGCTATCTTTTTCCATTTCCACTTCGGGCAACTTGGGGAGATCCAGAGGGCTGCTCCGGCGTCTCATCGGGTTAAAATCGGGGAAAGCATTAAAAAACTCCTTGGACTGGCCGCAGACCTTGCATTTTCCAATGCTTTTGGGGCCATTGGCGACCTCTATCACCCAGAAGTGATGACACGACCGATCGTCAGCTTTAATTTCAGGTATATCTTCAACTTTAACTTTATTTTTGTCCTTCATCTCACACACCCCCTCCATACATATAAAATTCTATTCCGGTCAAGCGCCGGTGTATGCGACTTTTATCCCAATAATAATAACGCATAATTGTGAAGAAATTGTGAAGAAAAAGCAGCGGAAAGAGGCCTAAAAAGTACCCGATACTTTAGTGGGGGGACTTAAGAACATTCATTCTCAATAACAATCTCAAAGGGACAACTAATGGCGCCGTAAGGGCAGACAAGCTCGCATAGCGTGCACCAGCCGCATTTGTCCGGTGCTTGCAACTCCACGACATTATCCACCAAGCCCAACGCGCCGGGGGTGCAAATATCAACGCACAGGCCGCAGCCCTGACACTTCTCCTGGTCGATTACGGGCTTTTCATTCATCTCAGACTACCTGACATATATTATTCTCACGCTTACAACCACGATTGTCTGCGACATTTCTCTCACTAGGTAACGCCAGCCATCTCCTTCAGCGCCTGCTGGTCGGCGATAACGATGCGATTGCGCTCCATCCGTATGGTGCCGGCGGTCTCCAGGTTCTTCAGCGAGCGGCCGACCATCTCCCTGGCGGTGCCGATCATGGCGGCCATCTCCTGCTGGGTCAGGCGCGGGCCCTCGCCGGCCTTACGGTCGGCGTACTCCAGCAGCATCTTGGCCACGCGGCTGGTAACGTGGCGGAAGGAAAAATCCTCAACGAGAGTCACCAGCTCCTGCACCCGGCGCGAAAGCACCTGGATGACATTCAGGGCCACCGGAGGTCGCTCCCTGACAATGATCTCCAGGTCTTTCTTCTTGATGCCATTGAGCACCACGGGGCCCATAGCCTCGGCGCTGACCAGGTTGACGCCGCCGCTCAGGACGGGTACATCGTTAAAGGACTCGCCGGGTCGGACGATACGGAAGATCTGCTCCTTGCCGTCGGCGGAAGTTTTAAAGGCCTTCACCACGCCGGACGAGACGAAGAAGAGGACGTCGGAGGGCTCTCCTTCGAAGGCGAGTGTCTCACCCCGCTCGGCTTTTTTCTCAAAGACATATCTCCTGATAGAGCCGAGCGCCGCTTCATCGAGTCCGGCGAAGTACGGCAGGTCTTTTAAAAACTCAAGCTGAACAGCCATGGCTAACAGGATTATAGCAAGTTTGGGGGGAATTCGGCAAAGAGGGGGTTTAATTGGCGCTGTGAAAAGAATAGCCGACGCCGGGCTCGGTCAGGATGTACCTGGGACGGGAAGGCTCGGGCTCTATTTTCTGGCGCAGGTGGGAAACATATATACGAACATAATCGACGTCATCGATATATTCCCAGCCCCAGACATTTTCCAGCATCTGCTGGTGCGACAGGACGTGGTCGGAGTTTTCCACGAGGAAGGCCAGGAGCCGGAACTCGCGGGGCGTCAGCTTGAGTTTCTGGCCGTTAACGAGGACTTTCCGCTCGGCGACATCGACGGTGAGATAATCGTTGCTGAAGAGGACCTTCTTACGCTCCTTACCGCCAGCGGAAGACTCGGAACGACGCAGGGCGGCACGCACCCTGGCGAGGAGCTCGCGGTTGCCTACGGGTTTGACCAGATATTCATCGGCGCCGCACTCGAGCCCGCGCACGATATCGTCCTCCGAGCAGCGCTTGCCGGTGAGCATAATCACGGGGCAATCGCTGACCTCGCGGAGGAGGCGGCACGTCTGCCAGCCGTCAATCTCCGGCATCATGACATCCAGCAGGACGAGGTCGGGTTTTCTCTCGTAAATAAGGCGGACGGCCTCCTGCCCGCTGGAGGCTTTGATAACATCGTAGCCGCGGCCGGCCAGGACCTGCTCGGAAAGCCTCAGCTGAACGGGCTCGTCATCGACGACCAGAATTTTCTTAGCCATCACTTACCCCCGGAGCGAGCCCAAATATCCTGCAACAGCTCCTGCAAACGCCGGCCGCTGTTCAGGACATCATTTAAGTTGCGACGCTGCTCCTCATTGATCTTGCCGGGAATCTCCTGGAGCATCA
>JBFYTX010000140.1:0-7287 GCA_041300345.1 Dehalococcoidales bacterium
GGACGAGGCGGCGCTGAAGGGACTGGAATGACGAGCCGGCGGATCCATTAAAGCAACCAAGAGTCCCCGCTAAAAACGGGGCTCTTTTTTTACTCAAAGCTGGGAAAACAGGCGGTGAAAGATGAAGGTAATCGAGACAATCGCCGAAATGAGGAAAGCCCGTAAAAAGCTGGGGGAGCCGGTGGGGTTCGTGCCGACGATGGGCTATCTCCACGAAGGGCACATCGCGCTGGTAAAGCGCGCCAGCGAAGAAAACGGGTCGGTAGTAGTGAGCATTTTTGTTAATCCCACCCAGTTCGGGCCTAAAGAAGACTTCAAGAGCTATCCGCGCGACATACAGCGCGACCTGGCCATGCTCAAACCGCTGACGGACATCGTATTCATGCCACAGGACACGGAAATGTACCCGGAGAACCACGACACCTGGGTCACGCCGGGTGCAATCGCGACGAGGCTGGAGGGGGCGGTCAGGCCGGGGCATTTCCGCGGCGTGGACACGGTCGTCGCCAAGCTGTTCAATATCGTCCAGCCGGACAAAGCCTACTTCGGGCAGAAGGACGCGCAGCAGCTGGCGATAATCAGGAGGATGGTCGACGACCTCAACATGCCGCTGGCGGTGATCGCCTGCCCGACGGTGCGCGAGGCGGACGGCCTGGCGATGAGCAGTCGCAACGTCTACCTCAACCGCGAGCAGCGCCAGGCGGCGACCGTCCTTTACAGGGCGCTGACGCTGGCGAGGGAGATGTGGGGACAGGGGGAAAAAGAGGCCGGGACGATACGGCGGCGGATGACGGCATTAATCGAGGGGGAGCCGCTGGGGGCTATCGACTATATCAGTGTGGCCGACCCGGAGACTCTTAAAGAGGTACACCATATAAAGCCGCCGGCGCTGGTGTCTCTGGCGGTGAAGTTCGGGAAGACGAGGCTGATAGATAACGTGGTACTGGAGTAGGAAATCCTGCGTCTGTCTTGACTGTGTCCCCTATCTAAAGTAAAATATAGCTAACGCCGAGGTAGCTCAGTTGGTAGAGCACTTGACTGAAAATCAAGGTGTCCCCAGTCCGATTCTGGGCCTCGGCACCATTTAAATAATAGCGGGCGGAAGTAGTTCAGTGGTAGAATGCCTCCTTGCCAAGGAGGAGGTCGCGGGTTCGAGCCCCGTCTTCCGCTCCATTCTTTTTGCCCCACCACCCCGAGATTCTTCGCTGCGCTCAGAATGACAAAAGAAACCTACGCGAAGAACTCTGCCTTCTGCGTCTTCTCCCGCGGCTCCGGGTTTTCGGCGGGATAGCCGCAGATAACCGCCGCCACGATATTCATATCGCCCGAGATGTTCAGCGCTTTAAGCGAGGCTTTATCCCTCTGGATGAGCTGGGCCATGCCGATAAAGCACGAACCGAGATTGACCGAGGTGCAATAAAGCATGATGTTCTGCACCGCCAGCGCGGCGTCGGTCGGACCCCAGAAGTTGTCTTTAGGGGCGGTGATAATGATAACGAGAGGGGCGCCGTGAAAGAATTCCGGCTTAACGCTGGGCGGACCTTTAAGAGGGAGGCCATCTTTCTGTACCGCCGCCAAAATACCAGCGGACAGCTTGTCCATCAATGCCTTGCCTGTGACGACCTTGTACTCGAGCTCCTGGGCATTCCGGGCGGTGGGCGCGTACTTAGCGGCCTCCAGGATTGAACTAATGACCTTTTTCGGCAGCGGCTTGTCCTGATAAACGCGGATACTCCTGCGAGCTTTAATGACGTCCATTATATCCATAGCTTTTATTCTCCTTTGTAGATTCCATTTATATCTGGTAATTCTTCTTGCATACCCCCTTTATCCCCCTCTCAAACAGCTATATGTTACCTTTCCGTTTCGCTTTTTGTTTAAGAGGGGGAGAGGAAATGAGAGGGGCTGGCGCCCCTCTCGCTACGCACTCCCCTTTTATAGACGTTCAGGACTTCCACTTTTCAATTTCGATAAGACAGGAATTGGGGGCCATGCCGGGGGCGTTCTTCGAGAGCATACGGGAAGGCGTCAGGATGGACACGCAGCCGCCCTTATCAATGCTGTCGGGATGGCCAGGCTCCAGGGGGTCGTACTTACCGGAGCCGTAATAGCAATGCGCCACGCCCGGCCTCATCCTCTCGGTGACTTCGGCGATACAGAGCACCGCGCCGCGGTCGTTAAACAGCTTCACGATATCGCCGCTGACAATGCTCCGCGGGGCGGCATCGGCGGGATTGAGGCGGACGGGCCGCCAGGAATATCCGTCCTTCCAGACGCGGTGACCAGGGATCTCCCCCAGCCAGCCGGTATTAGAGTCGTGCTGGGTATGGAAGGAATAGCGGGGGTGGGGGGTAATCAGCTGGAGCGGAAATTTCTTAGCCAGCGGGGAATCAAGGCCCTCCCAGCTGGGGATATAGCGGGGCAAAGGCGGCCTTTCAGCGTCGTCGGGGAGGTGCTCCAAAAGACTTTGGGAGACGAACTCGATCTTGCCGCTGTAGGTCCCCAGCTCCTTGCCCTTCTTCGTGTTACGCTTGGGATTAAAATGGTCGGGGGTATCGCAGTCACGTCCATCGTAGAACCAGCGCAGGGCGGGCGTGGATTTATAATTTTCCGGCACGGGAACGATAAAATAGCCCTTCTGCTTAAAGTCGGTATAAGATATATATTTGGGAAGATCGGAATACTCAAAGACCTTTTTCACCCAGTCTTCCTCGGAGTTGCCCTCGGTATAGGCGTCCTTAATGCCGAGCCGGTCGGCCAGTTCAGAGAATATCCGGTAGTCCGACCTCGACTCGTAAAGAGGGTCGATACATTTATGCTGGTATACCACCACGCGGTGGTTGCAGGCGTTGGAGCCGTGGTGGGTATAGCCGCCGGTGTTGGCCCACTCACCGATGTCCGGCCGCTCGAAGTTGGTGCAGGCCGGCAGGATAATGTCCGCCAGGCGGGTCTCGGTGCACCACCAGCAGTCCTGGTTAACGACGAACTCCAGCTTAGGGCTCTGATACATGCGCACCCAGCGACTGGTCTCGGTCATCGTCCCCAGGAACGAGCCGCCATAGCGGTAGAACATTTTAACCTCGGAGCAGCCGGGGGAGGGGTACGTAAAATCGATGAATTGCTGCTCCAGCGACTGCCCGCAGAAGGTCTCCCCTTTCCAGTTAATCGGCGGGCTCAAGATAGCCTCCGGGATAAGGAGGCGGTAGACGCGCTGCTTGACCGGATTCGCCACCTGAGTTTTGGCGAAGCCGTTCAAGAAATTGGCCCCGAAGGAGGCGTAGCCGGGAAAATCGAACCCCCCGTTATAAGGAGCGCCCATGGTAGTGCCCCAGATGCTCACGCCGGGTTTGCCCAGGCCCTGCATCGCCTGGAGGAGAACCATCAGCCGGGCCCACTCGGTGCCGTAGGCCTGGCGGCAAGTGCCGGACTGGCCGCCGCGGGAGCCGGCTGCCAGCATGGTGCGGTGCGAGGCCCATTCCCGCGCCAGACTCTTGATAACGTAAACAGGGACATCACAAATGGCGGCCGCACGCTCCGGGGTACATTCATCGTTCAAAATATGATTTTTAAAGTCGGCGAAGCCGAGCGAATGCGAGGCGAGGTATTCTTTATCGTAGGTGCCCTCGGTCAGCCAGACATGAGCGATCGCCTCGGCCATAGCGGTGTCGGTGCCGGGGCGGGGGGTGATCCACTTATCGCCGAGTATCGTGGCAGTATAGTTACAGAAGGGGTCGATAAAGACCTGCCTTTTGCCAAGGTCGCGCAACCATAAACGCCACATGGCCGACTCCTGGCCACCGTAGATGGCGCGGGTGGAATCGGGGTCGTTGCCCCAGTGCACCACCAGCTCAGTGTTCTTTAACGCGTCTTCGAGCAGATCATATTGCTCCGGCATGCCGAGTCGCCAGAAGAACCCGTAGGCATGAGTCGCACCCCAGTGCCAGCCTTCCCAGCTATCCGGATTGTCAAAGACGTCGGTGAAGCCGATCATGTTGAAGAATCGCGCCCAGGCGGAGGTACGGTAGCCGACGTTGCCCCAGTTATGGTGTGAGGAAGCGCGGGACATGACCGCCTCCGGGCCATAGGCGGCGCGGATCCGCTGCATTTCAGCGGCGACGATATCCAGGGCCTGTTCCCAGCTGATGCGCTTATAGCCGGACTTACCGCGGTTCTGAGGGTTGCGTTTGCCGGAAGGGTCGAAGTCCTCGCGGATAAGCGGGTATTTGAGACGATTATCAGAATAAATGCGGGCCTTCTCGACCATGGTAAAGGGGGCGACACAGGCCTTGCGTAGCGGCGAAAATCGTTTGCCGCCGGCCTCTATCGTCCAGGAAGCGGCGTCGCTCTCATCCAGGACCAGGGGCCGGACGCGCACGATCTTGCCGTCGCGGACATAGACCTGGACCGCCCCGCCGTTGGTGAGATTGGTAAAGATCTTTTCCAAGATGCGCCTTTCCTGCCCGGTGGCATTTGCTCCCTCCTAAAAGTATAATAAATATACACGGCCTTTATCAAACGGGAGATACGATGGCAGCGGAAAAGAAAATAATTTCCTGGAACGTCAACGGGATAAGGTCGATAAGGGGCAAGGGCTTTCCGGAGTGGCTCGGGAAAGAGTCGCCGGACATGCTGTGCCTCCAGGAAACCAAGATCAACGACATCGCGCGGCTGGACGCCGACCTGAGAGAGCCGCCGGGCTATCACACCTACTGGAACTACCCGGAGCGAAAAGGGTACGCCGGCGTGGCTTTGTTCACCAGGGAAAAACCTCAAGAAGTGAGCTACCGCCTGGGCGAAAACGGCGTCGATCTGGAGGGAAGGGTAATAGTCGCCGAATATCCCGGGTTCGTTCTTATGAACATATACTTCCCCAATGGGAAGGCCAGCGATGAGCGGCTCAAGTATAAAATGGCTTTTTACGACGTCTTTCTTAAATACGCCGATTCCCTGAAAGCGGCCGGCAAAAAACTGGTTGTCTGCGGGGACGTTAACACGGCGCACCGGGAGATAGACATCGCGCGGCCGAAAGAGAACGCGAAAAGGTCCGGCTTCCTGCCCGAGGAGCGGGCCTGGATAGACACGTTCCTGGCGCACGGCTACGCGGACACGTTCCGATGGTTCCATAAAGAGCCGAACCAGTACTCGTACTGGGATATCAAGACGGGGGCGCGGGCGAGGAACGTGGGGTGGAGGATCGACTACTTTTTCGTCAGCGAGGACCTGCTGCCAGCGGTCAAAGAGGCCTTCATCATGCCGGACGTAACAGGGTCGGACCACTGCCCGGTGGGGATAATACTCAAGACGGACTAGAGCTTGACCAGGGCTTTAACGCCCGTGATGACGTCAAAGAAATCGTTAAAGGGGACGCAGGGCAGGTTTTCCCGACGGCGGCTTTCCAGCAGATCGCCGGTAGCGCAGACACTATTGGCCTTCTTCGAGGGACGGACGTCCGAGGAACCATCGCCCACATAAATGACGCGATAGCCCCGTTGCAAAAGCCAGTCCGTCCAGGCTTCTTTAAAGCCGGCTTCAAGCTCATGACCGTCCGGGCCAAGATACATCACCTTCATGCCGGCCGGCGAAAAGACGTTCTCCGCGGCGCGGACATCAAGACCGGCCACGCCCAGTTTTTTCAAAATAGCCTCGATATAAAAGACCAGGCCATGACTGACAATAACGACCTTGATGCCGTTTTGCGAGCAGAAATCGATGAACTCCCTAAAGCCGGGGCGGACGATTACGAGGGGACTGGCGAGAACGAAGTCGGTCATCGTCTTTCGGTCGGCTTTGACCATACCGAAGACCTTTTTATTAAAGACGCCGGCGGAAATCCTTCCCTGGCTATAGTCGTCAAGATAGTCCCGCCAGTTAGAACCGGCGTAAGTATCCAGCAAGAGGAAGCTAACATCGGCCACGGTGACAGTGCCGTCGAAGTCGAGCTGAACGGCGGTTGGCACGACTACAGGTACTCCTTAATTTTAGCCGCCTGCCCGCGGGTCATGCCAGTGGTGGCGGCCAGCTCCTCGGCGGTGGCTTCCTTAATTCTCTGGACGGAGCCGAACTGCCGGATGAGGGCGCTCCTGCGCCGCGGGCCGATGCCGGGAACGGAATCAAGCGCCGAGGCGAAAGATTTGCGCCGATGCACACTGGAAAAATAGCTGATAGCGAAGCGGTGCGCCTCATCGCGCAGTCGCTGGAGGAGATGAAGCCCGGGCGAAGACTTCGGCAACACAATCGGGTTTTTACGGTGCGGGACGAAGATCTCCTCGTTCTGCTTGGCCAGGCCGATGACCGGCACATTAACGCTCGATTCTTTCAGGGCTTCAAGGGCGGCGTTGAGCTGGCCTTTGCCGCCGTCGATAAGAATAAGGTCGGGCATGATAGCCCAGGCGTCAGAGGCCGAAGCTACTTTCTCCGCGTGCTTGAAGCGGCGGCGGAGGACCTCCTGGAGCATGGCGTAATCGTTGGCGCCGGCCACGGTCTTGATCTTAAAGCGGCGGTAGTGGGCAGGCCTGGGGCGGCCTTTCTCAAAGACGACCATGCTTCCCACCGCCGAGGTACCCTGGATATTAGAGATATCGTAGGCCTCCAGGCGCTGCGGCGGGGCGGTTAACTTAAGCTCCTTCTCAAGCTGGGCCAGGGCGCCGTCCAGGGACTTAGCGGTGGCCAGCTCCTTGATCTTAAGCTGTTCGAGGCCCTGCCGGGCGTTCTCGGCGGCGATGTCCACCAGCTGTTTTTTAACGCCGCGGCGGGGCACCTGGATATCCAGGGAGGCGCCGCGGCGGCCTTTCAGCCACTCACGGATGACCTCTTTGTCCTCCACCGGGTACTGGAGCAGCAGCAGCGGCGGAATTTGGGGGCAGGAGGAATAATACTGCTTGACGAAGCTGGACATGATCTGCGCCGGTTCCTCCTCGCGCGTCCCCTGAAGCAGGAAGCTTTCCCGGCCGGTCAGCTTGTTAGTGCGCACGAACAGCACCTGGACGTAGGCCTGGTCGCCGTCCTGGACGAAAGCGATCACATCTTCCTCGCCGCGGATGACGGCGGCGACTTTTTCCCCCTCAATGACGTTCTGCAGCGCCTGGATCTGGTCGCGCAACAGGGCCGCTTTTTCATAGTCGAGCGAGGCCGAGGTCTTCTCCATCCTCTCTTTAAGCTCCCGGACCACCTTCTCCCGCTTCCCCTCGAGGAAGAGCGTGACGTCCTTGATGACCCGGTCGTATTCGGCGCGGCTCACCGCACCGGTACACGGGGCCAGACAATGCCCCAGGTGGTATTCCAGGCAGG
>JBFYTX010000141.1:0-3809 GCA_041300345.1 Dehalococcoidales bacterium
CTCTGCTCATTTTGCGCTGAGCTTACCCGTCTTACAACCCCGCATAAACATAGGCCGCAAAGCCGTTAAGTTCATGCGGTTTGGGCTGCTCCCCTTTCGTTCGCCTCTACTAAGGGAATCGTTTTTCTTTTCCTCGGGGTACTGAGATGTTTCACTTCCCCCGCTTACCTCCATCCGGCTTATGTGTTCGGCCGGCGGTATCCCGAAATAACTCGGGATGGGTTGCCCCATTCGGGAATCCCCGGTTAGGCTTGCTAGACAGCTAGCCGGGGCTTTTCGCAGTCTTGCCACGCCCTTCTTCGGCCCTTGATGCCAAGGCATCCACCGTATGCCCTTTGCGCTTGACCTGCTTCAGGTTTGATATTAGATGTTTTTTTGCAGATGTGATTACTTTAGACCCATCAACAATATTCGGTTGTTAAGGTGCGGAAGGCAAAAGAAAAGGTCTGGCGGTTTGGCCGCCAGACCTCGTCTGGCTAACTACCACCAGTTTTTCAGGTTATGTTTCTGCCTTCATCATATGCATTTATCAGGATAGCACAGGGTAAAAAGTTTGTCAACAAATTTTTTAGAGGATGTATAACATTTTGGTAACAGCCGGATTTTTCACAGAAAGCGGATTTATGCGAAATTCCTATTAGGCGAAGATTAAACTTGACTTCCGATTAAACGGGGTCAAATCACGATAATTTATCACAAATAGGGTACTTTCCGAATCAGTTGTATGCCCTTTATTCGCTAATACCTCGTACGGCATAGCCGCACATGGTCCCGAAGTCAGCATAGTAGGAGTATATCCAATATTTACACCGTTTTTATTTGGCTTCCCCCAAATAGTTGGTGTGGTTGTTGCACTAAAATGACTATCACGATCAACAATCGCGATTACCATTATGCCGCTACAATAAGCCATGGAACCCGGTAAGCCATTTAGTTAAATCATAATATTTGGAACTTCCATACTGGAATCTATCAAACTAATATTTACATCATCTGAGGAAAAGGTTACCCTGAATCTGGGAGTATGAAAAGTAATAATATGGGAACACAAGCATATGGCAACTATCGCAGATGCCAAAGTAATTATTAGTTTTAACGGTTTTTTTTTTATTTTCATATATCAAATCAATTATATCAAGTTTATGAATGATTAAAAAGAGATTTACAACAAAAAATGGGAAGTAACCTGTGGAGAGGAGCGAATGGGGTGTAATTCTCCCTCTTAGTCCCTCCTTACGAAGGAGGGAAGTTGATTTACTCACAAGGGAGTGACCGAGAGGGGCGCAAGCCCCTCTCTTTTTTCCTCCCCCTTCCTTTGGCAAAGGAAGGGGGACACAGGGGGATGGTTTGACCTCTCCTCCTATCCCCCTCTCCGTCGACGGAGCGGGGGAACTAAAGGGGGTGAGGTGAATACGGATTCTTCGCTCCGCTCAGAATGACAGAGTAGCCTTATTATGCTATAATTTGTTCGTAAACTTTCCAGGAAAAACGGGACGGTAATGCTCAAAGATACTATAGCAACTCTATTAGGGGAGGCCATCGCCAGGGCGCAACAGGACGGAAAGCTGCCCGCCCTCACGCTACCGGAGATAGTCATCGAGCGGCCGCAGAAGCCGGAGCACGGCGACTACGCTTCCAGCATCTCGCTAAAGCTGGCGCGGGCGGCCGGGACCAACCCGCTGAACATCGCCAGGGAAATCGCGAGGCAGGTGCGACCTGCGCCGGAGATCGAAAGCGTGACCGTGGCGTCGCCGGGCTTCATCAACTTTACGCTGAAGAACAGCTGGCTGACCGGGCAGGTGGACGCGATACTGGAAAGCGGCGATAGCTACGGGAACATCGGGGTGGGGCAGGGCAGGCTGATCCAGATAGAGTTCGTCAGCCTGAACCCGACCGGGCCGCTGCACGTGGGCCACGGGCGGGGCGCTGTCCTCGGCAGCACGCTCTGCAGCGTCATGACCGCCGCCGGTTATAAGGTGGTGAAGGAATACTACTTTAACGACGCGGGCAGTCAGATGGACGCCTTCCGCTACTCGCTCTGGGCGCGGTACCAGCAGAAGCTGGGGAGGGACGCCGAGGTGCCCGCCGAGGGCTATCACGGCGCTTACATGGTAGACCTGGCCGCAGAAATCATCGGCGAGAAGGGCGACCGTTTCCTTAGTCTGCCGGAGGCCGAGGCCATCGACGAGCTGGGCAAGGTGGGCCTGGCGAAGATACTCGCAGGCACCCGGGCGGATCTCAAGAAACTGAGAGTCGACTTCGACGTCTGGTACAGCGAGAAGACCCTCTACGAGAACGGGCAGTTCGGGAAAGCGATGTCGCTGCTCCGGAAAGGCGGCTATGTAGCCGAGAGGGAAGGCGCCACCTGGTTCGTCTCCACCTCGCTGGGGGAGGACAAAGACAATGTCATCATCCGCAGCAACGGCTCGCCGACGTACTTCGGAGCGGACATCGCCTACCACTATAACAAGTTCATCGAGCGAAAGTTCGAGCGCGTCATTAACATCTGGGGCGCCGATCACATGGGCCACGTCTCCCGCCTGAAAGCGGTCGTAGGGGCGCTGGGCATAGACCCCGACCGGCTGGAGATAATCATCCACCAGATGGTGACGCTGCGACGCGGCGGAGAGATCGTGAAAATATCCAAGCGCAGCGGAGACATCGTGACGCTGAGGGATCTCATGGACGAAGTGGGCACGGACGCGTGCCGTTTCTTTTTCCTGGCGCGCACCGCCGATAGCCAGATGGACTTCGACCTGGAGCTGGCGAAAAAGCAGTCGGCCGACAACCCGGTATATTATGTCCAGTACGCCCACGCGCGCATTGCCAGCATCCTGAGACTGGCGGAAGAAAGGGGCATTAAAGACTTCGAAGGCGACGTCTCGCTGCTTAAAGACGAGGCGGAGCTGACGCTGATACGCAAGATGCTGCTCCTGCCGGAGATAGTCGAGACGATAGCCCAGACTTTAGAACCCCACCATCTCACCTATTACGCGCAGGACCTGGCGACGGCTTTCCACGCTTTTTACAAAAACTGCCGCGTCGTTACTAACGATAAAGCGATGACGGGGGCGCGGCTAAAGCTGGTGCGGGCCGCCAGGCTCGTCTTGGGCAGGACGCTGAACCTGATGGGCATGAAAGCGCCGGATAAAATGTAGAAAGGCTAAACATGAAGAAACGGGTCTTTTCCGGCATCCAGCCGACGGGTAATCTGCACATCGGGGCTTACCTGGGGTCGCTGCGCAACTGGGTAAAAAAACAATACGAGACCGATAACATTTTCTGCGTCGTCGACCTGCACGCCATTACCGTGCCGCAGGACCCGGCGCTGCTGAAAAAAAGGACGCGTGAACTCACCGGGATCTACCTGGCCGCGGGACTCGACGCGAAATATTCCATCATCTTCATTCAATCTCACGTCGCCGCCCACAGTGAGCTGGCCTGGATCCTGAACTGCTTCCTCCCCATGGGCTGGATGTACCGCATGACGCAGTTCAAGGAAAAATCCGCCGATCTCAAGGAGCAGGTAAGCGTGGGGCTTTTTGATTACCCCGCTCTCATGGCCGCCGATATCCTCCTTTACCGCACCGATGAGGTGCCCGTGGGGGAAGACCAAAAACAGCACGTCGAACTGACCCGCGACCTGGCGCAGCGTTTCAATAATATCTTCGGGGAGACATTCGCCATACCGGAACCGGTTATTCCCGGCGTGGGCGCGCGCATCATGGGCCTCGACGACCCCACAAAGAAGATGAGCAAGAGCAACGACGCCCCGAACCACGCCATAAAGCTGCTCGACGCGCCGGACG
>JBFYTX010000206.1:0-4015 GCA_041300345.1 Dehalococcoidales bacterium
CTCTGCCACCGGGGCTTCGGCCGTCGCCATGGCGCGGCAGGCCTGCCGCCAGTTTAAAGCCGATATCGGTATCGCGATTATCGGTCGCGGCCCCGCCGGCGCCTCGCCCGGACGTAATGCCTTTATCGCTGTTGTATCCGGTAGGAAGAAAGCGACGGCCGCCACCGGCTATCCCGGCAATCCCCAGTTGCTGGCCAGGAGGACGATCAATCACGCTTTGATTTTCCTCCGCGACTTTATCCGTACTAATTTCTGACCCGTAGCTCTCCCTTTTCTCCAGCGGAGTGTTGGATTGCTTTTGGCTGTCCGCACTAACCTCACCCCTGTATCCCCTCTCCAGCCGGAGACATTGATCGATATTAGTATATTTTTAGCTGGAGAGGGGAGTTAGGAAGAGAGGGGGCGAAGCCCCCTCTCAAATTCTCTCTCCCTTATCGTATATAACTTCCTCTCGGGTATTGGCGTCTCCCTTTTGAAAGAGCCTGCCCCGTACTTGATACGTGGGAGGCCGGAGAGGGATTTCTACTAATATCCACCGGGGCGTCTAAGAGGGGTCACGACCCCTCTTCTGTATTTTCCCCCTCTCCTGCGGACAGGAGAGGGGGATAAAAGGGGGTGAGGTCCCTGTAAAGAACCTAGGGGGTGAGTATCAAATATCAACCATATCAAGAAGAACCTCTCCGAATGATTTCTACACTCGCCGCCCTGAAAGTGATATACTTAAATATGGAGAGTTATTTATGACCTGGTTGTTCGTTGTTATTGGCGGTGCCGTTGGTGGAGCGCTCGGCTGGCTTTTCGACCGCCTGACCCGGGGTCGTACTGTACAAGCAGCGGAGAACCCTGCTCCCGGTACCTGAGGCAGGCCGATGACCAGCATCGGTCCCTGGTCAGGGACGCTCTACGGGATCATCCTCGGGATATTGGCGGGCGGGCTTATCGCCATTAATATCTGACCTTCATACGGCATCACGCCCGGTAATTTTGGTTATTGTATTATCTTGTTTTTTGGTTATTTCTCAGATTGTGACTTTTGTATTTTGTTTTCTTCTTCCGGGGATTATATACTTAACACATAAGACTCGTCGGAGAAGAATATGTCGCGCAGATTATGGATCACCGCTATCGTTATCATTGTCGCCGTCGCGGCGACCGTCTCCCTCTCGTTCGTCGCGCAGATCGGGCAGATTCCCGTCCTGGCTGTCATTGTCCTGGTCCTGGTAGGGCTCGCTATCCTGGCGCTCCAGTACCTGGTTGTTAACCCCGCCCTTCTCGAAGCGGCCAAGCAGGACGCTCGCAAGTACTGCAAGGCTGGAGAGATCATCGACCCCGCTCTGAATAAGAAACTATGCGACCGCCTCTCACGTGCCCCCGGCGATCCCGAGGCTGCCCGTTTGCAGGAAAAACTCAAGGAACTGCAGTCGAATAAATAGCTGTCTGGAGGTGCCGTCATGGCGGAACAGACTAAACCGATAGCGGTCGGGGAGACCGCGCCGGACTTTACGCTGCGCGATCAGGATGCGAACAAGTTCACTTTATCCGACATGAAGGGCAAGCGGGTTTTACTGTCTTTTCACCCGCTGGCGTGGACGGGTTTCTGCACCCTCCAGATGCTCTCGATAGAGTTCAATTACACGAACTTTACCGCCCTGAATACCGTACCCGTCGGGCTGAGCGTCGATTCCCTGCCCACCAAGGAAGCCTGGTCGAGGGACATGAAGCTCAAGGACCTGAAAATCCTCTCCGATTTCTGGCCGACCGGTGCCGTGGTTAAGTCCTACGGGCTTTTCCGGGAAAAGCACGGCACCGCCCAGCGGGCCAACGTTATCGTCGACGGGAAGGGCAAGGTAGCCTGGGTCAAGGTCTACGAGGTCGCCTCCCTGCCGGACGTCAACGAGGTCCTTACCTTTCTGAAAAAATAACCAAAAATAGTTACGTTGGGTTTTGGTTGTCGGTGTGAACCTTACCCCTTCCCCTCTCCAGTTAGAGACATTGAGAGGTTTCAACGATATTTCATAACTGGAGAGGGGAGTAATAGAGAGAGGGGGCGAAGCCCCCTCTCAAATTCTTTCCCCCTCTCAAACCTAAACCGGCACGAGTATACTCATAAATCTGTTTGAGAGGGGGATTCAGGGGGTGAGTATAAGGATCATCCACAGGTAAGACTTTCGTGTTTTCTCTCTAGAACTTCTGTGCTATAATAATACTGCTATGCCGCCATTCAAGATTGTCTCTGATTTCCGCATGACCGGCGACCAGCCCCAGGCCGTCGATAAGCTCGTTGAGGGTCTGGAGAAAGGCTATAAACACCAGACGCTGCTGGGCGTGACCGGCTCCGGCAAGACCTTCACCATGGCCAACGTTGTCGAGCGGGTACAACGCCCCACCCTGGTCATCTGCCATAACAAGACCCTGGCCGCCCAGCTTTCCTCCGAGTTCAAGGAGTTCTTCCCCGATAACGCCGTCGAATACTTTGTCAGCTACTACGACTACTATCAGCCGGAGGCTTATATCCCCCAGAAAGACCTGTATATCGAGAAGGACTCGGATGTCAACGAGGAGATCGATAAACTCCGCCACGCCGCCACCCACGCCCTGCTGACGCGCCGGGACGTGCTTATCGTCGCCTCCGTCTCCTGTATCTACGGCCTCGGCGAGCCGGGCGAATACCAGGGGTTCGTCGCTACGTTAAAAAAAGGCCAGCATTACGGCCGCCAGCAGCTATTGCGCCAGCTGGTGGACATGCAGTACCGCCGCAACGACCTTGACCTGGCGCGGGGCAACTTCCGCACCCGCGGCGACACTCTGGAGATACAGCCTGCTTATGAGGACATAGCCCTGCGTATCGAGTTCTTTGGCGACGATATCGAGCGTATCATGTCGCTGGACGCTCTGACCGGTGAGATCCTCGACGAGATGGCCGAGGTGAGCATTTACCCCGCCAAGCATTTCGTTACTTCCCGCGAGATGATGGTCCGGGCTATCGAGGCCATCCGTGTCGAGATGGCGCAGCGTATCAAGGAGCTGAATGCCCAGGGCAAGATTATAGAGGCGGCGCGCATCCAGGCCCGCACCGAGTACGACCTGGAGATGATGAACGAGGCCGGCTTCTGTCCCGGCGTGGAGAACTATTCGCGGCACCTGGCCGGCCGGCCCGCCGGCAGCTCCCCGTCCACCCTGCTCGACTATTTTCCCAAGGACTTTCTCCTCTTTATCGACGAGTCTCACATGACCCTGCCCCAGATTCGGGGCATGTTCCGCGGCGACCGCTCCCGCAAGGAAACGCTGGTGGATTATGGCTTTAGGTTGCCCTCCGCCCTGGATAACCGCCCGCTGGACTTCAACGAGTTCCAGCAGTGCGTCAACCAGGTGGTCTATACCTCGGCGACCCCCGCGGCGTTCGAATATGAACACAGCCGGCAGGTGGTCGAGCAGCTGGTGCGCCCCACCGGCCTGCTTGAGCCCACCATCGAGATCAAGCCTACTAAGGGGCAGATCGACGATTTGCTGGAGCAGATCCGGACGAGGGTGGAAAAGGGCTCCCGCGTCCTGGTCACTACCCTGACCAAGCGCATGGCCGAGGAGCTGGCCGATTACCTGGCGGAGATGGGCATCAAGACGCATTACCTGCACTCGGATGTGGACACACTGGAGAGGGTGGAGATTCTGAGAGACCTTCGCCTCGGCGTCTACGACGTCATCGTGGGCATTAACCTGCTTCGTGAAGGGCTCGACCTGCCGGAGGTGAGCCTGGTGGCGGTACTGGACGCCGATAAGGAAGGCTACCTGCGGTCGAAGGTATCGCTGATACAGACGATGGGCCGCGCCGCCCGCCATGTCGACGGCCACGTTATCATGTACGCCGACAAGATTACCAAGTCCATGCAGGACGCCATCGACGAGACAAAGCGCCGCCGCAAGATCCAGGAAGACTATAACCGCGAGCGCGGCATCACGCCCCAGGGTATCAGGAAGGCGGTCCGGGACATCACCGAGCGCGTCAGGGCGGCGGTTG
>JBFYTX010000016.1:0-4857 GCA_041300345.1 Dehalococcoidales bacterium
GCGGCTGGCGGGAGGTAGCCGGAGCTTTAAAAAAACCCTGGATAGCCTGCAACCGTCGGGCGGAGGAGGGGGGAAAATGGGGAGGGAGCGAACTGGGGAGGATCAAAGAGCTTCTGAGTAGCCTTGAGCTCGGCGCAGGTATTATCGATATTGAGCTTGCCGCGCCTGATACTAAAAGAGTCGTTAGTGAAATCAAAGGCCGGGCGCAGTGCCTGATTTCTTACCACGATATTAAGGGCACACCACCACGGAAAAAGCTAAAAGAGATTATCGAGAGTGAAAGAGACGCCAGCGCCGACATCTGTAAAGTAGTCACCGCCGCCCGCTCCTTCACCGACAATTTAACGGTTTTACAGCTTATTAAGGAGTTTCCGGGGCTAAAAATGGTCGCTTTCTCGATGGGGCCAGCGGGGCAGGTATCCAGAATCCTTGGCCCGCTGGTAGGGTGCTATTTTACATATGCCTCGATTACTGAAGGCCGCGAATCCGCCGTCGGCCAGATTACCGTTAACGACTTGAGAGAAATTTACGATGTGCTGGGAAATGACTGAAATGATAAAAGCAGCAGCAATGAAGCCTTTTGGCCTGGCGATTAAAGATTATTATGCCGGGGATGCCAAGGTGGCGGTAAAAATTTATCGTGATGACGGTGAAGTAAACGACCTGGCTATCGCCTCTTTTTTCAGGAGTCCAACGGAAATACCCCTGGATAAAGTAGCTCTTGAAGCCTGCCGCGGCCGGGTGCTGGATGTCGGGGCGGGAGCGGGCATCCATAGCCTGTACTTGCAGGATCATGGATTTTCGGTGAGCGCGATGGATGTATCACCGGAAGCCTGTGAAGTAATGCGGCAGCGCGGCGTGCAGGAAGTCTATTGCGACAGTTTTACCGACTTCCAGGCGGAGCCATTCGATACTCTTTTGATACTGGGGTGCAGCATTGGCATGGTGGAAAACCTCGCCGGATTGGACGATTTTTTAAAGAAAGCCCGCCGGTTGGTCCAGCCCGGGGGACAAATATTGTTGAATTCTCTCGATGTCAGCCAGACGACCAACCCGCAGCACCTGGCTTATCATCAAGCCAACCGGCAGGCCGGAAGGTACATTGGGGAAGTGAAGATACAGTTGGGGTATAAGGGAGTTAAGGCTCCGGTTACCGGATTACTGCATGTGGACGCGGCAACACTGGACGGACACGCGAAAAAGGCAGGCTGGTCGTGTAAGATCCTCGTCCTGGAAAAAGACGGCAACTATTTAGCTAAACTAACGAGGAAGAATTAACGTGGCTATTACCGGTAAAACTCAAGTCTGCGCGCTCATCGGTGACCCCGTTGAACATACGATGTCCCCAGCGATGCACAACGCCGCTTTTAAGAAGCTGGGACTGGACTATCTCTATATCGCGTTCCGCGTGAAGCCGGAACAACTGGTCGGGGCGATTACCGGCCTGCGGGCCTTGAATGTTAAAGGCTTTAACGTCACCATCCCCCATAAAGTGGCCGTCATTCCTTTGCTGGACAGCCTCGACCCCCTAGCGGAGAAAATCGGCGCGGTCAATACGGTGGTTAACAACGGCGGTCTTCTAACGGGCTATAACACCGACGCCGAGGGCTTCCTCCGGTCGCTGACGAAAAAAGGCATCGAGCCGGAGGAAAAAAACATCGTTGTGCTCGGTGCGGGTGGCGCTTCCCGGGCCATCAGCTATATCCTGGCGCAGAAAGGCGCCCGCCTGACGATCCTCAACCGCAGACTTGAACTCCACTGGGCGGAGAATATCGCCCGTTTGATTAAGAAGGACATCGATAAAGACATTAAAGTGGGAGAACTGACCGCCCGTACTTTATCACCGGCGCTGGAGAAAGCGGACATCCTTGTTAATGCGACCAGCGTAGGGATGAACCCCGCCAGCGATAAAAGCCCCGTCCCGGCTAGACTATTACAACCTCGACTCGTCGTTTTCGATATCGTCTATAATCCCATCATAACGAGACTTCTCAGGGAAGCGAAAGCCGCCGGCGCTAAGGTGATCGGCGGTGTCGATATGCTGGCTGCGCAGGGGGCGCTGGCTTTCGAGAAATGGACGGGCCATGCGGCGCCGGTCGAGCTCATGCGGCGCGAGGCTGTCAAGATGCTGGAGGGCCTTGAAAAGTAGCATCGCTTTAGTAGGCTTCATGGGGACGGGGAAAACAGCGGCGGGGAAACTGCTGGCTAAAAAGCTCGGCAAGGAATTCATCGAGCTGGACGCCCTGATTGAGAAAAAAGCCGGCAAGTCCATCCCGGAGATCTTCCGTCAGGACGGCGAGATAGCTTTTCGCCAGCTTGAAATCGAGGTTGTTGAAAGCATCGCCGAGGTGGAAAACGCCGTCATCGCCTGCGGCGGGGGCGCCGTTCTTAATACCATCAACATCGATCGACTCCGCCGGGAGTGCGTCATTATCTGCCTGATGGCGGCGCCGTCCGTGATTCTCAAGCGGACCGCCAGGGATAAAGACAACCGGCCTTTGCTGGCCGCCGGAGATAGACTCACGCAGATACAAAAGCTGTTAAAGATTCGCCGGCCTTTTTACGGGAGGGCGGCGGACATTTTGGTGAATACCTCGCGGCTAAAGGTCGAAGACGTAGTCAGAATAATTATCGATAAGTTGAGGTTGTATGAAAATTACCGTTCACAAGAGTGAAGTGAAGGGCAAGATCATCGTCCCGTCTTCTAAGAGTCTGACCATCCGGGCGCTGATGTGCGCCGCCCTGTGTAAAGGGATCAGCGAAATCGTGCGGCCGCTGGCGAGTGAGGACACTGACGCCGCCGCTACGGTGCTGAGACAGATGGGTGTTACGATCAAGCAGGAAGGCGTTTCCTGGCACGTCAACGGGGGAAATCTCCAGGCGGCTTCCGGCGACCTCTTCTGCGGAGAGTCGGCCACCACGCTCAGGTTTATGACGGCCCTCTGCGCGACTGTCCCCGGCCGCCACCGGCTGGTGGGCGGACCATCCCTCACTCAAAGACCGGTCGGACCGCTGGTGGAAGCGTTGAAAAAACTGGGCGTCAATGCCGCTACGGAAGGCAAAGATACCCCGCCGGTGGTCGTCGAGGGAGGCGGTCTGAAGGGAGACGCAACCGAGCTTCCGGGTGATATCAGCTCGCAGTTTATCTCGGCGTTACTTTTGATTGCCCCCTTTGCCCCGGCAGGCATAACCATCCGGCTGACCACGCCCCTGACATCGAAGCCGTACGTGGAGATGACCATGTCATGCCTGAAGCAATTCGGCATCAGCGTGGACGCCTTCCGCGATAGGTTCGTCGTCCGGCGTCAGATATACCGGCCGGCCAGGCTGGAAGTGGAGGGAGACTGGTCTTCCGCTTCGTATTTCCTGGCGCTCGGGGCCGTTGCCGGTGCAATCGAGGTAGCTAATCTGAACGCTGCCAGCTTCCAGGGCGACCGCGTTGTCCTCGATTTCCTGCGCAGCATGGGCGCGGCGGTAAAGACCGACGGCGACGCTGTGACTGTATCCCGGGGCAGGCCGCAGGCGATATATGCCGACCTTACCGACTGCATCGACCTGCTGCCGACCATGTCCGTACTGGCGGCTTTAGCCGGGGGCACCAGCGAATTCACCGGCATCGGCCGCGCCCGCATTAAGGAGTCGGACCGCGTCACGGCGGTCAAGAACAACCTGGAAAAGCTGGGCGTGAGCGTCGTCGAGACCTCAGACCGGCTGACCATTACCGGCCCAATCACGATCAAAGAGCCGGTGATCGTCGATAGCTACCGTGACCACCGCATCGCCATGGCCTTTGGCGTGCTTGGCGCGGCGTCCGGCGGCATCACTATTACCGGCGCGGAGAGCGTTGCCAAGACATTCCCGACCTTCTGGGATTTGATGAGAAGGGTCGGGGTCAGGACGGAGGCACATGAGTAACAGCTACGGCAGGCTCTTTAAGATAACCGGTTTTGGCGAGAGCCACGGCGAGTGTATCGGGGTTGTCGTCGACGGCTGTCCTGCCGGCCTGCCGCTCGCTCTAAGCGATATTCAACGCGAGGTAGACCGCCGTAAGCCCGGCGGCGGCCCGGCATCCACTTCCCGGCGGGAGAAAGACAGGGTGGAGATTCTCTCCGGCGTGTCCGACGGCCTTACCACGGGCGCGCCGGTCTGCCTGTTGATCAGGAATGAGAACGTGGATGACTCTGATTATGAGAAGATCCGTTATAAGTTGCGTCCCGGCCACGCCGACTATACCGCTTTCGTGAAATACGGCGGCTTCAGCGATTGGCGGGGAGGGGGCAGGTTTTCCGGCCGGACTACCGCCGGCTTTGTCATGGCGGGAGCCGTCGCCAGAAAGCTTCTGGACCTGATTGGTGTGGAAATCATCGCCCACACCATTAACATTGGCGGTATTACGGCAAAGCCGGTTGATTACGCGAAAATAAAGAAAATGGTTTTAAAAGACACGCTCTTTTGCGCCGACCCCGCCGCCTCGAAAAAGATGTCGGAGCTTATCGCCGGGGCGAAAGAATCCGGTGACAGCCTCGGCGGTGTCATCGAAGGCGTTGCCCTCAACGTCCCCGCCGGACTCGGCGAGCCGCTCTTTGATAACCTCGACGGGGAGATGGCTAAAGCCCTGTTCGCCATACCGGCGGTCAAGGGCGTGGAGTTCGGGGCGGGATTTAAGGTCGCCGGCATGAAAGGCTCGGAAAACAACGACCCGTTCGTGATCAAGAACGGCAGGATAGTCACCACCACTAATAACGCCGGCGGCGTGCTCGGCGGCATCTCTAACGGCATGCCCCTGGTGGTCAGGGTGGCGGTAAAGCCGCCCGCCTCCATCGCTATCGAGCAGTTAACGGTGGATATTAACACAAT
>JBFYTX010000143.1:0-3725 GCA_041300345.1 Dehalococcoidales bacterium
AGTCCGCCGCGAGGACGAGGTCGGCTGCCTTTAGAAAGGGCGCGGCCGGCGGCACGAGGGCCAGCTGCACCGGCCAGTGGGTCAACCTGGACTCAACGCCGGTTTCCCCCACCGGCGCCGGCGGGGCTATCGTCCCACCCTTCCCCGCGAACTGCTTGATACTCGCGGAAGGACAGGCGAATTGAGGCTTTTCTGCCGCTGCTTTTTCCACTTTTACGCGTGCCTCTACCGCCGCTTCGTCGAACTCCTCGGCTGCTCGCGCTTCGACGGTAATGGCATCCTGGGGGCATTTCCCCAGGCAGGCGCCGAGACCGTCGCAGTACGTCTCGCTCATGAGCCTGGCCTTGCCGTCGATAATCTGAAGGGCGCCTTCAGCGCAGGAGATAACGCAGGCGCCGCAGCCGTTACATTTTTCCTCGTCGATCTTGACGATATTCCTCACCGTTCTGGTCACCATACCGAACCTCCGTATTATCGCTGGGGACCGACGCCCTTAAGAGCGTTCCACCGCTCCTCTCCCAGGCACTGGCGCGCCGAGGGGCACCACTCGATGCAGGAGGGCGTCTGCTCTTTATAGACAAATCCGCCGCATTTTTTACACTTTATCCTGAGCTCGTCGGAGAACATCTCCACCTCCGCGCCGCAACCCGGGCATTTGTAGAGGGCTGCTCGCAGGTTCCTGATATCCTGACCGGGGCATTTTATGTTCACTCCTGGCACCTCCCGGGCATAGTCTCCCACTATAGAGATAATACCCGAACGGGCGTAAAGCCCACTATGACATAAGTCGCAAGGCAATGGGGGCAATACCTTTTCACTCACCCCCTTAATCCCCCTCTCAGACTGGATCATTACTAATGCCCGGAACAACTTGTGCCTGAGAGGGGGAGGGGTTAGAAAGAGGGGTCTGCACCCCTCTTGGACACCCCGGTGGATACTATAGCTAAAGGGGGAGAGCATTTGAGAGGGGGCAAAGCCCCCTCTCTTCTCAAATCCCCTCTCCAGCCAAATATAAACACGATTAGCACGCTAATACCGGCTGGAGAGGGGTCAGGGGTGAGGTAAACAAAGAGTCCCGACCGGAATCGGGACTCTTGAGTATACCAACCTGAATAATCAAGCTAAATCGGGAGGCGCATCAGCTTGCGGGCGTTGTCCTCGTAGATCTTCTTCTTATCTTCATCCGAGATGGCCATCGCCTCGATGGCGTTGATGGTCTGGCGGTAGTTCCGGTCGCCCCACTCGGTATCGCCGAGGGGGAAATCGATTCCGAACAGGACGTGGTCAGCCCCAAAGAAGTCGAACCCGCACATCAGAGCCGGGGTGTTGCCGTAGATGGCGGTATCGGCGTAGAACATCCGGAAATAGTCCACAGGCTCTTTCTTCAGCTTCGCCTTCTCTTCCCCGATGCGTATCACCTGGGTGAACTGCCGTATCCTCTCCGCGTAGAACGGCACCATGCCGCCGAGGTGGTGGGTAACGATCTTCAGGGTGGTGTATTTCTCCATGATGCCGCTGAAGACCAGCCGCGCCATGGCGGAGGTGGTATCGTAAGGCCAGCCGAACAGGCTGAACATGTTGAACCGCGACACCTTTTCGGTGAGGTAGTCGGGGTGATCGACCCGGCGCATAGGGTGGATAACGATAGGCAGCTCGTACTGCGCCATTTTTTCGAAGAGGGGCAGGAACTCCGGGGAATCGAGGGGTTTTTCGTCGACCGGGGTATGGATATAGACGCCCCGGAACCGCAGGTCCTTGATAGCATGGTCGGCCTCCTTGAGGGCGGCATCCATGTTGTTCATGGCCAGTGAGGCCAGGGCCCCCGCGAAGCGGTCGGGGTACTTCTGCACCAGCTCGGCCATCTCCTCGTCGGCCCGCAGGGCGAGGTCGGCGGCTTTAGCCGGGCCGGCGGCGTGCTCGACGGGGATGCGGCCTAACGTCAGCACCTGCCGCAGGGGCTCGTATTTATCCATGATACGGAAGCGCTTATCGAGGTCGTAAAGCGGCGGGCACGGCAGGACCTGCTGCTCGTACATCTTCGGGGCGACCTTGTGCAGGGCCTCCCCGTATTTGGGCGGGACGATGTGGGCATAGGCATCGATTTTCAGCTCGTAAGGCGGTTTCATCTTGGCTCCTTTCTAATGACGGGTGCGCAATTTTATAATCTTTTAAGGGGTGAAGTCAAGAAATTCCGGTTTGACTTATTCCTGTCTAAAGTGCTATACAGGAATAGCGCCTTTCGTATAGCTCTTGGGAGGAAAACCATGAAAATCACGAAAGTAGAATGCATCCCGGTCTCCGTGCCGTTCGCCAAGCCGATGGTCATGTCCGGCGGGCCGGCCCGGGGGGCCGATGCCGTCGTCCTGAAAATCCATACCGACGAGGGGATCACGGGGGTTTCCGAGAGCGGGGACACCTCTCTATGGTACATGGGCGAGAGCCAGGATTCCATTATGTCGAATATCGCCAATATCTTCGCCCCGCAGATACTCATCGGGGAGGACCCGTTCAATATCGAGACCATCGTGGCCCGGATGGACAAGGCCGCCCGCGCCAATAACCAGTCGAAAGCTACCGTCGACTACGCCCTGCACGACCTCATGGGAAAGGCGCTGGGGGTACCGGTCTATAAGCTGCTCGGCGGCCTCGCCAACGAAAAAATCGCCCTGGCCTTCGTGATGTCCTCGGGGACGGCGGCGGAGGTGGGGGCGGAAGGCAAAGCCCTGGTCAAGGCCGGCTTCAAGGGGTTAAAACTCAAGGTAGGCGCGCGCCCGCCCGAAGAAGACATCGACCTCATCGGCGCGCTGCGGGAGGCGGTCGGAAGCAAAATAAAGATCATGATCGACGCCAACGGGGGGTGGGTCTATCACCAGGCGCTGTACGTCCTGCAGCGGGCGGCTAAATACGATATCTACGTCGCCGAGCAGCCGGTGCCGTGGTGGGACATCGACGGGCTGGCGCGACTCCGCCGCAAGGTGGACGTGCCGATCTTTCCCGACGAGTCGGCCGCGGAGCTCGGGCACGTGATGCAGATCATCAAACAGGAGGCCGCCGACGGGCTGTTTTTAAAGATACCCAAGGCCGGCGGCATCCTGAAAGCGCAAAAATGGGTGGCCATCGCCCAGGCGGCCAACCTGCCGGTGATGTGCGGCTGCATGATCAACTCCGGTCTCGGCGCCGCCGTCGAGGCCCATTTTCTGGCCGCCACCGCCTGGATGGGCAAGATCGAGCAGGAGGCCATCGGCCCACTGAACCTTTACAATATACCAGACACGGTCAGCGTGCCGTTGAAGGACGACCTCGCGGTAAAAGTGCCGCGGTACGAAAACGGTTTTCTCTACCCACCGGAGGGGCCGGGCTTCGGGGTGGAGCTGAACGAGGCGGCCATGAAAAAGCTGGCGACGCCCGGCAAAAGCCCGGTGACAATCGGGAAATAAAGGAGTCGCGAATGAGCACGGCGATAGAAAGGCTGGCCGACAACGCGCTGGCGACGCGCTTTGAAAGGTTCGATAAAGCCACGCTGGAAGCGACTAAATACCGCATTATCGATACGCTGGGCTGTCTCATCGGCGGGGCCACGGACGCGGGCAACCTGGAGCTTTTAAAGCTCATCAGGGAAAACGGCGGCAAAAAAGAGGCCACCATCCTGGTGCACGGGGGCAAGGCGCCGGCGGCCGAAGCGGCCTTGATGAACTCAATCATGGCGCGCTCGTTCGACTTCGGCC
>JBFYTX010000060.1:0-2508 GCA_041300345.1 Dehalococcoidales bacterium
AGTCCGGCGGGGGCACGCTGGAGCTGGGCTGCGGGACCGGGCGCGTTCTCATTCCCACCGCGGAGGCCGGCTGTGAGATAACCGGCCTGGACTTTTCCTCTTACATGCTGCAGAAATGCCGGGAGAAACTGGCTGAACAGCCTGAAGACGTCCGGCGGAGGGTGAAACTCATCCGGGGCGACATGACGGACTTCAGCACCGGGGAAAAATACGACCTGGTAACGATCCCCTTCCGGCCTTTCCAGCACCTGATGACCGTCACGGAACAAAAATCCTGCCTGGCATGCATCCGCCGGCATTTAAAGCCGCACGGGAAACTTGTTTTTGACGTCTTTCATCCCAGTCCCGCCAGGTTGGCCCCTAACCCCGAATTCATAGTGGAAAGAGAAGACCTGCCGGAGACAGCGCTGCCTGACGGGCGCAAAGTACACCGTACCAGCCGAGCGGCCGGTTTCCACCACGAGCAGCAATATAACGACTTTGAAATGGTTTTTTATGTAATCCATCCCGACGGCAGGACCGAGAGGCTGGTGGACGCGTTCTCCATGCGCTATTTCTTCCGATATGAACTGGAGCACCTGCTGGAGCTCGGCCAGTTGAAAGTGGTCGACCTTTTCGGCGACTTCGACGGGTCGGCGTTCAAAGGCGATTCCCCCGAGATGATCTTCGTCGCCGAGAAGAAGTAAAGCCATGCCGGACCCGCGCGAATACCAGACGGAAGCCATCGTCATCAAGAAGACGAAACTCGGGGAAGCCGATACCATCCTCACTTTCTTCACGCCGCACCTCGGCAAGATACAGGGCTTCGCCAGGAGCCTGCGCAAACCCAGGAGCAAGATGGCGGGGCACCTAGAGCTGCTGACACATAGCACGGTGTCCTTCTCGCGGGGGCGGGGCAACATCGACACCATCACCGGGGCGCAGACAATCAACGCTTTCCTGCCCCTGAAGGACGACCTCTGGCTGACCTCCTGCGGCTTGTACGTCGTCGAGCTCATCCACCAGTTCGCGTCCGAGCGCCAGGAGAATCAGGCGCTTTACCGTCTGACGCTGGAGACCCTGGACAGGCTCTGCCGCGAGGAGAACAAAGAGCTCGTCCTGCGCTGGTTCGAGCTGCACCTGCTGGAGAGCGCCGGCTACCAGCCGCAGCTCAAGCAATGCGTCATCTGCCACAGGGCGCTGGAGCCGGAGACCAACTATTTCAGCCCGGCGGCGGGCGGCCTGCTCTGCCCCGCCTGCAACCTGAACCAGCCTTTCTCATACGCGTTATCGGTCAACGCGCAGAAGGTCCTGCGGCTGTTACAGGCTAACGACGACCCGGCCGCCATGCGTCTAAAACTGGACGCGGCCCTTGCCCGTGAGTTAGAGAACGTCCTGAGCGGCTATTTTAGATACATCCTGGAAAGGGAAGTAAAGTCCGCGGCCTGGCTGGATAAGCTAAGGGAACAAAGGGTTCAGCTAAATCACTAGGTTTTTCAAACCTCACCCCCTTACCCCCTCTCCAAACCATAGATATGCAAATATCGCTTGATATTTTGTTTGGAGAGGGGGATAAAATCGAGAGGGGGCTGACGCCCCCTCTCACTGACGCACTCCTGCTGGAAAACGGTCTGAGAAAATTATTAGGGCGTTTAAAGAGGGATAAAGCCCCTCTTTTTTCACACCGAAGCGGTCAAATGGAGTGAAGTAACTGGATTCCAAGTAACGACACCATTGAGCCGATCTCCGGGAGGTAAGGGTAAGCAATAGAATGAGATTGCCGCGTCGTCCCGACCTCATCGGGACTCCTCGCAATGATATCCGGTCATAATCCCCTTTACCATAAAGCACGGATAACATATAATTAATCGTAATACACGACTAATCCAGAATTGCGCGAAGGTAAATATGCCATCGAAACAGGATAACATTAACGAGCAGAGACGAGAAAAGCTGGCACGTCTTCGTACTCAAGGTATAGAGCTTTATCCGCACCGTTACGACAGGACCCATACAACGCAGGAAGCGGTCAAACTGCTGGAGTCCAGAGAGAAAGAGAGTAAAGGCTTTGCCCAGGAGCCGATCAGCATCGCCGGGCGCATCATGGCCATCAGAAAGATGGGGAAAGCGTCGTTTTTCGATATACGGGACGGCTCGGGCAAGATGCAGCTGCTGTTCCAGGCGGCCGGCCTCGACGAAGGCCGGCAGGAGCTTTTTAACGAGCTGGACATCGGGGATATCATCGGGGTCAAGGGCGGCCTGCTGAGGACACGCACCGGAGAACCTACAGTCGCCGTCGCCGACCTCACCCTGCTGGCGAAATCGTTGCAGCCCCTGCCGGAGAAATGGCACGGACTGAGCGACGTCGACACCAGGTACCGCCAGCGGTACATCGACCTCATTGCCAACGCCGAGATCAAAGAAATTTTCAGGATACGGAGCAAGGCCATCTCGGCAATGCGCCAGTTCCTCGACGGGCGCGGCTTCCTGGAGGTAGAGACGCCGGTGTTCACGCCGTCGGCCGGCGGC
>JBFYTX010000065.1:0-4277 GCA_041300345.1 Dehalococcoidales bacterium
CCGGCCAGGGTCGGCATAGCGGCCGTCGATAAATCGGTCTTCATCCTGGCGGAAAACCGCCTCAACCTCCAGCAGGTCTTCGATGAGCTGGAGCGGCTATATATGGAGCCGCAGGCGGAGCTCCACGAGGTCTCCTTCTACCCCACCTATACCGTCCCAGGTACGGAAGATATCTTCGCCGACGCCGGCGTGATTGTGATGACCAACAAGCGACTGCCGCAAAGCCAGGAATACGAAATGGAATACAACGGCGGCGCCTGGAGCCGCATCGTAAACATGTCCGGCGGCTGGGCGTTCGGTGAAAAGGACGGCGGGCTGGTTGTGCCCGCGATGGCGCCCGTGCCTACACCCACGGCCACACCCGCGCCTACCATTACTGTCGGACAGAACGGCGACCAGCTGGCGGAGATCCAGCGCGTCCGCCAGTTCTTCCCGGAAACGTGGCTCTGGCTGGAGCTGGATACCAATAGCGACGGCGACGCGACCGAACGCGTGACCGTGCCTGATTCTATCACCACCTGGATGCTGCGCGCCGTGGCCATCTCTAAAGAAAAGGGGCTCGGTGTGGCGGAGGACTCGCTGGTGGTGTTCCAGCCCTTTTTCCTGACAGTCGACCTGCCTTATTCGGCCATCCGCGGCGAGGAGTTCCCCGTCCGCGTGGCCGTCTATAATTACCTCGACACCGACCGGGAGGTACAGGTAGAGATCGCTCCGGCCGACTGGTTTGAGCTGCTTGACAGCCCGACGCAGATTATTAACGTCGCCGCTAACGACATCGGCGCGGCGGAGTTCATGATACGCCCCGTTGACCTCGGCATCAAAGAGGTCGAGATTAGCGCCCGCAGCGCCTCGGTGTCCGATGCTTTGATCAAAACTATCATCATCGAGCCGGAGGGCGTGCCGAGGGAGATCGTGGATAACATAACCCTCGCCGGCGGCATCACCCGCTCTATCGATACCTCTCTACCGGACGTTATCGTTACCGGTTCCGGCCGTGCCTACATCGCCGTGACGTCCAGCTTCTTGACGCAGACCATCGACGGCCTGGACGCCCTCCTGCAGATGCCCTTCGGCTGCGGCGAACAGAACATGATCGTCTTCGCCCCGGACGTCTTTATCACTAAATATCTCCAGTCGAGCGGGCAGGTCAAGCCGGAGATCATGGCCAAGGCGGAAAAGCTGATGATCACCGGCTACCAGCGCGAGCTGACCTACCGCCGCACCGATGGCTCCTTCAGCGCCTTCGGGATGGACGACGAGTCCGGGAGTCTGTGGCTGACGGCCTTTGTGCTTAAGTGCTTCGCCCAGGCGGAAGGCCTGATATATATCGATGAAAACGTGTTGGACGAGGCGGCCGCCTGGATCACCTCACATCAGGATGCCGACGGTTCTTTCGACCAGGTCGGTTTCGTCCATCATCAGGAGATGCTGGGCGGCCTCGCGGGCAAGGATGCTCTGACAGCTTATGTAGCAATCGCCCTGCTTGAAGCGGATGAAACCGCCGCCGGCGGCCGGGCGGTCGAATATCTTGAAAACAAACTTGATGCTATGACCGGACCTTACGAGATCGCCATCACGGCCTACGCTCTGGAGCTGGCGGGCAGCCCGCTGAAAGACGCGGCCTACGATAAACTGATGGCGCTGGCGATAGAAGACGAGGACGGCCTGCACTGGGGCAGCGATGACATTATGCCCCTTCCCGAACCCCTGGATAAAGAACCCGGTGGGCCGGCCGTGATGAGGCCGTTCGAGCCGAATATCAGTGCCAGCTCGGACATCGAGACCACCGCCTACGCTACCCTGGCGCTGACCCGGCACGGCGATGCCTTGAACTCGTCCCGCGCTTCGCAGTGGCTCGTTTCCCGGCGCAACTCCTCCGGCGGCTTCGGTTCCACGCAGGATACCGTGGTTGCCCTCCAGGCGCTGATCGAGTTCGCCACCGGCTCGCGGTCGGACGTCGATCTCACCATAAGCTTGACCGGTGACGGCGTTGATGAGCAGATCAGGATCAACGGCAGTAACTTCGATGTCCTCCAGATCGTACCGGTGCCGGTCAATGTAGAAATACAAATGACGGTGTCCGGCAGCGGCGACGCCATCGGGCAGATCGTGCGCCGCTTCAACCTGCCGGAGACAGAAGATACTCCGGCGGCGCAGATGCTGAAGATCGATGTCGCTTACGATACTACCGAGGTGGAGGTCAACGACCTCGTTAACGTCTCGGTGTCCCTGGAGTTCAATCCTCTCCCCGAGCTGGATATCTCCGAGGCCGGCATGATCGTCCTCGACGTCTCGGTCCCGACCGGCTTCGAGGCGGTCGCCGGATCTATCGATGCCGCCATCGCTGGTATGCCTGACATCATCAAGCGTTACGATATCTCGGGACGTAAGGTCATCTTCTACGTGGAGAACATGGAGCCCGGCCAGCGGATCGACTTCGATTTCCAGGTCCGGGCGCTTTACCCGGTGAAAGCCATGGGTGTGCTCTCCACCGCTTATTCCTACTATCAGCCTGATATCAAGGGGGAGACTCTGGGCGCGGCCGTGACCGTGCACCAGCCTTAAGCTCTCTCCACTCGCCGTCCCCTCCCCCGGCCCGCTAACCGGGGGAGGGGATTTTTTATTGCTGGAGATACGCTTTTACGTTCTGGACATTCTTGTGATGTTTTCCCGGATTATTAGTCACCCGCCACACGACTGATTTATAGTTTATATTGAATCGCTGTCTCCCCGCGTAAAATGCCAGTGGCCGGGATCGGTCACGAAATCCCTCGGCAGGTTCTGGTCGAGGATGCGGATGCAGAAAGGCGCCCCGCGACGGTTAACCCATCCCAGCTTTCTGAAGGTCCCGTAAAACGGTGTGTCCTCGATGATCCAGGTAGAGACGATTGCCGCCCCCTCCGCCTTCATGCGGGCGACAGCGTTGTTGACCAGGGCTTCGGTCGCCGCGTCCGCGCCGGGCACGGTCAGCAGGTCGATGATGACCCCGCGGCTCGGGTTCTGCCCTTCCAGGTGAAACACGATGAACCCGGTTATTTCGTCCTGTTGTCTAGCTATCAGGATTCTGTATTTGTTGCCGGGTTTGGTCACATATCTCCAGTTCAGGTACTGCCGGTCTTTAGCGATCATGATTTCCCTTGTCCGGGAGGCTTTCTCCCAGAACTTATCGATACGCTCGTCGAAGGACGTGACCTGCTCTACCTCAATACCGGTTGTCCTGGCCGGCGCCGTGCGGTGAACGAGGTGCTCCCAAGCCAACCCCAGCCCTCTCCCGGCGAGAACCGGTATCCCGTACCGGGTTTTAAGTATGACGCCCCAATCGATTACCCGCCTTGGCGCTGCCAGGCGGCAGATTTCCAGGTAGTTAAGGTGTTTTAAGAATCCCGGCCGCGAGCGGTTGTTTGGAGTACTGCAGTTCAATATCCTGCCGCTTGCCGTCAGTTCTTTTTCCATGACTTTGGTTATCTCTATGAAGATACCCTGGCGCCGGTAGTCGGGATGTACCATCAGCTCCAGGCCGCGGTAACCCCTGATGATCTGGTTGCCGACTTTAATGTCTAAGAATACCGCCGCGTGCTGCCCGATGATCCGCCCGTTGGCCTCGGCCAGGACGATTATCGCCAGGCCGCCCGGGCTATCCCGGTACAGCCAGCGCCACCATTGCAGGTCTTTCTTGCCGCTGGAGGCGACTTCCCGCAGCTGTAGTATCTGCTCTTCGTCGCCCTCGCGGTACAGGCGGATGGACCAGCCCTCCCCGGGCTTTTCGGATTTATTCATCTGCCGGGTTCTCCATCTATCGGGCATTCCAAGGCCCGCTCGCGGGTTCTTCAGTTTTTCCCGCGAGTTATTAGTTAGGAACACGACTATTATTGCGGCAGGATTTTAGTCCCGCGCATCATTATAATATAGTATAAAGATCAGGTTAGAAAGTGGTAAAGAATCAGTTAAAATAAAGGCAGAATGCATGCTTGGGGAGCCATCTGTAGTTGAGACTGGAATGGCGACCCCGGGGGGCATTGGATTCACGAGTGCAACCCGCTTATATTGTAGAGGTTCTGTGTCCAATTATCAATAAAATATGTGTATCATCAAAGAAGTTATCGGTATTACAGCAGGGAGAAATATTCCAAAAACATGTAAAGCGCAGTCTAAGAGAATGGACTGCACCCCTAGCACTAGACAGATAGGGTTAGGAGAGTCTGGTCAGGTAGTTCATGCTTCTCCCGGTTGAGTACCCACTCCTCAAACTCAGATGGTGGAACATATCCTATAGCCGA
>JBFYTX010000075.1:0-2447 GCA_041300345.1 Dehalococcoidales bacterium
ATCGCGGTGGTCGCCGCGGACAAGGACGGCAACATCCTGCTGGAAAAGCAGTACCGCCAGGCGGTGGGGAAAGAGCTGCTGGAGATACCGGCGGGCGGCATCGACGCAGGGGAGGACCCGGAAACAGCGGTGGCGCGGGAAATGCGCGAAGAGACCGGCTTCCGCCCGGAGAAGGTCCAGAAGCTGACCGGGTTTTATTCATCGCCGGGGTATACCACCGAGTACCTGTATCTCTATCTGGCGACCGACCTCGTCCGCGACCCGCTCTCCGCCGAGGACACGGCGGGCATCGAAGTAATGTGGGTCACTCCGGGGCAAATCTCTGAGATGATTACGTCCGGTAAGATACAGGATTCCAAGAGCATTGCCGGGCTGCTGTTCTACCTGGAATACCTTAATAATACAAAGAAATGAAAATTAACATTTTACCAAAAACCCCCCCGGGGAAATGGTCGGTCGGACTGGCCATCAGCTTAATCGTGTTTTTTGCGCTTGTTTCCAACTGGGCGCTACCGGTCAAGAGGGCGGAGAAACGTTTTTCAGCAATTTGTACCTCGCCATACCGGGCCTGCTGGCGATAGTTTCCGGTATCGCCGCCTTCATCACCGGCACCATCAGCATGATTTTCATGAACGAACGGGCCATCCTTGTCTATGTAGCAACGGCCATCGGGTTGGCGCTTATCCTTTTCATACTCAGTGACTTCCTCATTACGGAAGACTAAAGGCATTGCTCCTCTTTTATTCTCTGTATGAAAATAAATGCTATAATAAATCATTGCCTGTGAAAACCGGCTCGGCTTGCTTCGGACACAAGGAGAACAGATGGAAATCGAGGATGTACGCAAGAACACCAAGATAGTCATTGACGGAGTGCTCTATAACATCGTCGACGTCGACTTCACCAAACCCGGCAAGGGACGCTCCATCTACCGCCTCAGGATGGAAAACATGCGCGGCAGCGGCGTGATCGACCGGACCTTCCGCTCGGGGGAAAACGTCGACGAGGCCCGGCTCGATACCCAGAACGAGCAGTACCTGTACCGGGAAGGCGACAACTATATTTTCATGGACGTCAAGACCTATGACCAGCACCCCGTTCCGGGAGACGTGCTCGGCATTAAAAAGAATTTCCTGAAAGAAGGCATGGAGGTCGTCATGCTGATGTACGGCGACGAGCCCATCGACGTCACGCTGCCGATCACCATCGACCTCAAGGTAATCGAGACCGAGCTCTCCACCAAGACCGCTACCATCACCCCGCAGATGAAGTCGTCCGTCGTCGAGACCGGCTACCGCGTGGACACCCCCTCTTTCATTAAAGTGGGCGACGTCATCAAGATAGACACCCGCTCCGGCAACTACGTCGAGAGGGTCTCCACCGGAAAGTAACGCATGGCTGAGACCGAACCGGAGCGCCTTGCGCGCCTGCAAACCAACCTGCGGCGGCGGGCCGTAGTTCACGAGCGCATTCGCGCTTTCTTCAAAGAGCGGGACTTCCTGGAGGTCGAGACTCCCATCCGCGCCGCGGCCATCGCGCCGGAAGAGTTCATCACCCCCTTCACCAGCGAGGGCCGGTTCCTGGCGGCGTCGCCGGAGCTCCACATGAAACGGCTGCTGGCCGCCGGCTACGAAAGGATATTCCAGTTCAGCCGCTGTTTCCGCAAGGGCGAGCGCGGCCGCCGGCACAATCCGGAGTTCACCATGCTGGAATGGTACCGCGCCGGCGCCGATTATCATCAAATCATCCGGGATATTGAAGAGATGATAACGGCGGTCGCAGTCGGGCCGGGGCCCAAGGACGAGATAAAGTACCAGGGACAACCCATAGACTTAAAGCTGCCATGGCCACGGTTGACGGTCAAACAGGCTTTATTAAACGCCGCCGGCTGGGACCCGCTGGCGACCAACGATTCCCTGAGATTTGACACGGATTTTGTGACGAAAGTGCTCCCCGCCTTTTCCCCCGGCCGCCCGACGGTGTTGATCGATTACCCGGCGTGGGCGGCCTCGCTGGCGCGGCTGAAGCCGGGAAATCCGCTCGCCGCCGAGCGCGCCGAGGTCTTCATCGGCGGGCTGGAGCTGGCCAACGCCTACAGCGAGCTGACCGACGCCAACGAGCAGAAGCAACGCTTCCGGGAGGCGATAGAAAAGATAGAAAAAGAACGCGGGCAGACGATGCCCATGCCGGAGAAATTCCTTGAAGCCCTGCCCCGGCTCCCGCAATGCGGCGGCGTAGCTCTGGGGGTCGACCGGCTGGTGATGCTTTTTTGCGACGCTGCCTCCATAGACGACGTGATGGCCTTTACCGAAGACGAAGCGTGAGGGGAGAGGTCTTAAATGTCTCCGCGGATTGCCCGAAGCATCCCTTTGAGTTTGTCCCAGAGGCTGTTGGCGTTTTTTACCCGGTCTTCCGGGACGATATTATCGCCGTAGCGGACGCTCTCG
>JBFYTX010000146.1:0-3076 GCA_041300345.1 Dehalococcoidales bacterium
CGCAACTTCGAAGGGAAAGTACCGCTGCAGGGAGAAATCGATGAAATCAGCCGGGAGTTAAAGCAAAAGGCCGAGGAGGCTTTGAAAACAACCGATAGTCATCTCAGCAAATGCGAGTTCAAGGACGCCATTAAGACCGCGATGGCGCTGGCCCATGAAGCTAACCGTTACCTCGATGAGAAAGCCACATGGAAAACGATAAAGACGGACCGGCAGGCGGCGGCCAATTCGTTATATACGGCCATAAGCGTCATCGCCCAGCTAAAGACCTTACTGTATCCCTTCCTGCCATTCAGCTCGCAGAAAGTACACGAGTATCTTGGGTTTGACGGTAAAGTGGAGGATTATGGCTGGCAACCACAAGTTGTTGTTCCCGGGCAAAAAATGCAGGAGCCGCAGCCGCTATTTAAAAAACTGGATGAAAGTATCATCGAAGAGGAGACCAGGCGCATTGGAACTTAGCCATATTTACGCCCCCATCCAGGCGGACCTGAATAAAGTCAAAGATACGCTGAAATCCATCAGCCGGGTGGACTTCGGCTGGCTGGCGGAGCAGCTGAGCCACGTCGTCAGGGAGACGGGCAAGGGCATCAGGCCGGCGCTGACGCTGCTTTCCGGGAAGAGCTTCAAATACGACCTCGACTACCTGCTGCCGATGGCGGTATCGGTGGAGCTGATGCACACCGCCACGCTCGTCCACGACGACGCCATCGATAAATCGTCGACGCGGCGGGGGCAGAGCACGATCAACAGCATCTGGGGCGATGAAATAGCCATATTAATGGGTGACTATTTATTCGCCAAGGCCGGGGAATTCGTGGCGGACACGCAGACGCCGCGGGTCATCAAGCTCTTTTCCCAGACACTGGGGACTATCTCCAGCGGGGAAATCGCGCAATGGCGGGCTTCATATAATCCCGACCAGACCAGGGAGGACTACTTCCACCGCATCTACGGCAAGACAGCTTCGCTATTTTCATTATCCACGCAGTCGGGGGCCATCTTAAGCCAGGCAACCGAGGAGGCGGTAGCAGTGATGAAAGAATACGGCGACAACCTGGGCATCGCGTTCCAGATCGTGGACGATATCCTGGACTTTACCAGCACCGAGGAGGCCATGGGCAAACCGGTGGGCTCGGACCTGATACAGGGGACGCTGACCTTGCCGGCGATGTTCCTGATGGAGCGCGATCCTCAAGACAACCCGATTCGGCAGTTCTTCGAGACCAGGGATAAAAAGCACGTGGCACAGGCGATCGGGATGGTACTGAACTCGGATATCGTTGACCAATGCTACAAGGTAGCGAAAGAATACCGCGACCGCGGCTGTCGTAATCTTAAAGCGTTGCCGAACCCGGCGAGTCGCCAGGCGCTTCTAGATTTGGCCGAATATATAGTGCAGCAGGGTACCTAGTTTATAGTATCGTATTAGTTTGACTCCAGCACACTCACCCCTTTAGTCGCTCTCTCAAACAGTAATATCTTTGTTATACGGATTATTTGTTGTTTGAGAGGGGGATGGAAAAAGAAGAGGGATCGTGACCCCTCTTAGACGCCCCGGAGATGAATTCACCACGAGAGATAAAAAAGGGGTGGTCAGGGCCCGATCTGAGACACCCCGCTGTTGTACTGACCTCCCCTGATCCTACCTCGCCGCGAAGTAAAAACCGGTTATTAGCACGGAAATAAAAAGAGGGGGCTACACGCCCCCTCTAAAGAGTTTATCAAAGACCGGCTCAGTCGGTGCCCGCAGGGGTTTGCTTGGGGACAAGGCGGGGAACGCCGGGGACTTTCTTGGGCTGGAGGATACGCTCCTCTTCGGCGACCGGTTTGACCGGCTCCGGAACATCGGTTGGCTTAACGATCTCCCTGGGTTCGGCGACACCGATTTCTCCGAAAACCGTCTCCAGCTCTACGCCCTCGAGGGTCTCCTGGGTGATGAGCTTGGCGGCAAGCTGCTCGAGCTTCGGCCGGTTATCGGTGAGTATCTTGCGGGCGACCTCATGGGCCTCCCAGATAATCCGGTTGACCTCTCTATCGATGGTATCGGCAATCTTGTCACCGTAGTCCTTCTGTTCAGAGATCTCCCGGCCGAGAAAGACCAGTTCCTGCTTATCGCCGAAGGTCCGCGGACCAAGGATACCACTCATACCGAGATCGGTCACCATACGCCGCGCCAGCGCGGTAGCCCGCTTGATATCGTCGGAAGCGCCGCTGCTGATCTCATTGAAAATCAGTTCCTCCGAGGCGTTGCCGGCGAGCAGCGTGGCGACCATCGCGTTAAGCTGGCGGCGCGTCATCAGGTACCGGTCTTCGGCGGGAAGCTGCTTGGTATGGCCGAGCGACATGCCGCGGGCGACGATAGAAATCTTGTGAACGGGGTCGGCGTCGGGCAGTTTCCGGGCGACCAAGGCGTGCCCGGCTTCGTGATAGGCAATGACCTCTTTTTCCCTGGGGCTTATCTTACGGCTCTTACGTTCGGGTCCGGCGATTACCCTATCGATAGATTCCTCGAATTCTTTCGTGCCGATGGTTTTTTTGCTGCGGCGCGCCGCCAGGATAGCCGCTTCGTTGACGACGTTCGCGAGGTCGGCGCCGCTGAAACCGACCGTTCCTTTGGCCAGAGCTTCGAGGTCGATGTCCTTATCCAGAGGTTTGCCATTCGTATGCACCTTAAGAATAGCGATGCGCCCGCTGATGTCCGGCAGGTCCAACACCACGCGGCGGTCGAAGCGGCCGGGACGCAGCAGGGCGGGGTCGAGAATATCAGGGCGGTTGGTGGCGGCAATAACGATGACGCTGGTATTAGTATCAAACCCGTCCATCTCCACCAGGATCTGGTTAAGGGTCTGCTCACGTTCGTCATGGCTGCCGCCGAGGCCGGCGCCGCGCTGGCGGCCGACGGCATCAATTTCATCAATAAAAACGATACAGGGCGTATTGCGTTTGGCCTGGTCAAAAAGGTCGCGTACGCGGGAAGCACCCACACCGACGAACATCTCAACAAACTCGCTGCCGGAGATGGAGAAGAACGGGACGTCCGCCTCGCCTGCGATGGCCTTGGCCAGCAGGGTCT
>JBFYTX010000168.1:0-5049 GCA_041300345.1 Dehalococcoidales bacterium
TGACAGCCCGTTTCCTTAAACTCGACCCTGGCTGGCAGCTCTTTGCTTTCTATCTCTTTCTGGAAGGCGGCGACTACCTCCTCGGAGCCCATAGCACGGCAGCCAGTACCGCCGCACACAGAAATTGTGACGCGTCCGGTGTCCCGATGGCTGATAACCGCCCGGCGGAGCTGTTCCAGATCGTCGAAGCTATTGATCTTTTTGATCTTCCTGGTTTGCTGTACCATATTTTTCTACCTTTATTCGTATTTTTTCAGGACTTTGTCGAGCTTGTCCGGGGTCATCTGGCTTTCATATTTACCGTCGACAACCATCACCGGCCCCAAGGCGCAGCAACCGAGGCAGTTGGCCGTCTCCAGGGTGAACTTCTCGTCCTCGCTCGTTTCGCCGGGCTTCAGACAGTAAACCCTCTCCATCTTATCGACGAGCCGCTGGCCGCCGCGGACATGGCAGGCGGTCCCCAGGCAGATCGTGACGGTATGGCGGCCCCTGGGCTTGAGGCTGAAGGCCTTGAAAAACGTGGCCACGCTGAAGACCTGGCTCAGCGGTATTTCCAGCTTCTGGCTGATCCGGATGAGGACGTCCTGGGGGAGATAGTTAAACTCGACCTGGACATCCTGTAACAGCGCTATCAGCTGCTCCTTACGGGCAGAGTAGCTTTCAATGAGCGCCTCAACCTTGCCGGCGTTTTTAACGATCATCTCCTGAATTGCGGCGGAATCCAGTTCAGTACCCAAGAAACCACCTCCTGTATGACCTATATGAATATCAGCCAACTCAATAATAACAAATTTGTGGCCGCCTGTATACCCCCGATGGCCTACCCTATCTTGAGCACTTCCAGGAAGACCTCTTTGGGCACCTCTACCCGGCCGATGGACTTCATCTTCTTCTTGCCCTCCCGCTGCTTTTCGAGGAGCTTACGTTTACGCGTGATGTCACCGCCGTAGCACTTGGCTAGGACGTCCTTGCGCATGGCGGAGATGTCCGAACGGGCGATGACGCGGCTGCCGACGGCCGCCTGGATGGGCACTTTAAAGAGCTGGCGGGGGATCGTTTCCTTGAGCTTGTCCACCACCGCTTTACCGACCACCTGGGCCTGGTCCGGCGGGATGATGCGACTGAAGGCGTCCACCGTCACGTTATTGATCAGCACGTCCAGCTTCACCAGCCGGGCCTCCCGGTAGCCGATAAGTTCGTAGTCGAGCGAGGCGTAGCCGCGGCTGCGGCTTTTCAAATTATCGTAGAACATGGTCAGCATGGAGCGCAGAGGCACCTCATATTCCAGCAGCACCCGCTGGCCGAGCTCGCTGCCGCCGCGGTACTGTCCCAGGTATTCCGTGCGCTTATAGATGCCGCCGGCGGCGATCACGAACTCCATCAGGCCGCCGATGAAGACCGACGGCGTGATGATGGATATTTTCACCCAGGGCTCCTCGATCTTGACGATCGTGGCGGGCGGGGGGAAATCGGAGGGGTTGACGACGGTCACCTGACGGTCGCCGTCAACCGTCACGATAAACCTGACCGCGGGCACGGTAACGATCAACGAAAGCTGGAACTCCCTCTCCAGCCGTTCGCGGACGATGTCCATGTGCAATAGTCCCAGGAAGCCGCAGCGGAAGCCGTGGCCGAGCACGGGGCTGGACTCGGGCTCGTAGGTTAGCGACGCGTCGTTAAGGCGCAGCTTCTCGATGGCTTCACGCAGCTCGGAATATTCTTCCCCCTGGGTGGAGTAGATGCCGGCGAAGACCATGGGCTTGGGCGGGATGTAGCTGACCATAGGGGCCGCGGCGCCGTCCGTGAGTGACGTCACCGTATCGCCGACACGGCAGTCGCCGATGTTTTTCAGACCCGTGGCGATATAGCCGACGTCGCCGGCGGCCAGCTCGGCGGCGGGGATTGGGCCCGGGGTAAAGTAGCCGACTTCCAGAGCTTCCAGCTCGGTGCCCTGCCCCATCAGCCTGAGGGCGTCGCCTTTAACGATGCCCCCATCCATGACGCGCAGGTAAGCGATGACGCCCTTATAATCGTCATAATGCGAATCGAAGATGAGCGCCCGGAGCGGACGGCCGCGGTCGCCCTTCGGGGCGGGCACGCGGTGGATGATCTCTTCCAGCAGCGGCGGCACGCCCTGGCCGGTCTTGGCGCTGATCAGGAGGACGTCTTCCGGCTTATACCCGAAGACGCTATCGATCTCCTCCAGGACGCGGTCGGGCTCGCTGGCCGGGAGGTCGATCTTATTTATCACCGGGATGACCTCCAGGTTGTTCTCCATGGCCAGGTAATAGTTGGCCAGTGTCTGCGCCTGGATACCCTGGGTGGCGTCGACGACCAGGATAGCGCCCTCGCAGGCGGCCAGCGTGCGCGAGACCTCATAGGAAAAGTCGACGTGGCCGGGGGTATCGATAAGGTTGAGTCGATAAGTTTTACCGTCTTTGGCCGGGTAATTCATCCGCACGGCCTTGGCCTTGATGGTGATGCCGCGCTCGCGCTCCAGCTCCAGGTTGTCCAGCACCTGCTCGCTCATTTCCTCGTGGCGGAGGACGCCGGTAAGCTCGATAAGGCGGTCGGCCAGGGTCGACTTACCGTGGTCAATGTGGGCGATGATGCAGAAGTTCCTTATCAGCGACTGGTCCATGGCTTACTTCACCACGCCCTGCTCTTCCGGCAGGAAGCGCCAGAAGACCTCGTTACTCAAAAGCCGGCCGCGGCGGGTGAGCCTGATGAAGCCGTCCGAGGATTCCATCAGCCCCAGTTCCATCATTTCTAAAACTATTTGATGATAGCGGTCACTGATATCGTCAGCGGCAACACCGGAATCGAGCCGCAGTCCCAGAATGACCGTTTCCGCCAGGCGCAGGCCGGGACTTATCGTTTCTTCAAGAGCCTTTTCCGGCAAAACGCCGCGGAAAAAAGCCGCCAGATAGTCGTCAAGGTTCGATGTATTAGCATAACGGCGGCCATCCAGGCTGGAATGGGCGGCGACGCCGACGCCGAGGTAGGGTTTATTATACCAGTAGACCAGGTTATGACGGCACTCAAAGCCCGGCCGGGCCCAGTTGGAGATCTCGTAGTGGCGGTAGCCGCCCTCCGCCAGCAGGTCCTCGGCCAGCTCATACTGGTCGGCGGCAAGATCGGGGTCGATAGCCGGGACCCGCTTTGCCAGGATGTCTTGCCACAAGGGCGTGCCGGGTTCGAGGCTAAGGGCGTATAGCGAGAGGTGCTCCGGCGCCGGCGCCAGGGCTTTCTCTAAAGTATCCTGCCAGTCCTCCAGCGACTGGCAGGGAAGCCCGTAAATAAGGTCGAGGTTAACGTTGGTAAAGCCTGACTTTCGGGCCAATAAAAGCGCCTCTTCCGCCTGGGCGGCGCTGTGGATCCTGCCCAGCAGTTTAAGCTCATCGTCATTCAGGCTCTGCACGCCGAGGCTCAGGCGGTTCACGCCCAGCTCCCTGATGCCGCGTAAAAAGGCTTCATCGACCGTGCCGGGATTGGCTTCGATGGATATCTCGGCGGCGGGAGACACGGAAAAGCAGGAGCGGGCGGTCGCCAGGATTTCACCGATTTGTACCGCCGTCAGCAGGCTCGGTGTGCCGCCGCCGAGGTAGATGCTGCCGACGCTTTCGCCGCCGGCGCATTTTGCTATCTCCATTATCAAGGCGCTAAGGTAAGCGGGGACATCAGCCTCGCGGCCCGCATAAGAAACGAAGGAGCAGTAACGGCATTTGCGGCGGCAGAAAGGGAGGTGAATATACAGGGCGATATCAGCGGTCACGATATAATTATAGCAGAACCAACACGATTTTAGACATAATGGTTCCGTTTGCTTACGGTTGATTTTCGGTACTCACTCTTCTTTGGAAGCTCACCCCCTCGATCCCCCTCTCAAATAGAAATATCTCCTTCCTCGGATTATCTTGTGTTTGAGAGGCGGAAACAAAAAAAGGGGAGTCGTGACCCCTCTTAGACGCCCCGGTGGATATTAGTAATTAAAGGGAGAGAGAATTTGAGAGGGGCAGAGCCCCATCTCTCTAATATTCCCCTCTCCAGCCAGTAAAATTATCGAATGAATCAATACACCAGGCTGGAGAGGGGCAGGGGTGAGGTTTTTGATTATCAACCAAATCGAAACACACACTTCTTTTGTTTTAGTATTCATAACGCTGTGATATAATGAAAACCGGATAAGGAAGGTATTATCATGCTCTGCCCGGTCTGCCATAAGGTTATGATCATCGTGGAGCACCACCGCATCGAGCTTGACTACTGCACGCAATGCGGCGGGGTCTGGTTCGACGCCAGCGAGCTGGACTTATTCATCAATGCCTGCGGCTTGCCGGGACCGGACTTTTCACCGGAAACGCTGCTCCGTAAACCGGAGGTGAAAGAAACGCCCCACCCCAGGAAATGCCCCTTGTGCCGCCAGAAGCTGCGCGACGTCGCCATCGGCGAGCCGGCGGTAATCGTGGACGTGTGCCGGCGCAGGCAGGGGATCTGGTTCGACGGGGGCGAGATACAGCAGCTGCTGACACAGATGGCGGCCAGAACAGCGTCGCCGGAGGACGCTTCCAGGAAAGTCCTGGAATTTCTCGGCGACACTTTTAAAGCTAAAAAATAAAAAAGGAGGGGGTCCGATGTTAGCATTGTGGATAATCCTGGGCATACTGGCGCTTCTCATCATCATTTTCATCGCGATCTACAACGGGCTGGTCGGCCTGCGCAACCAGGTCAAGAACGCCTGGGCGCAGATCGACGTCCAGCTAAAACGGCGTTTCGACCTTATCCCGAACCTGGTGGAAACGGTCAAAGGGTACATGCAGCATGAAAGACAAACGCTGGAGGCGGTGACGCAGGCGCGCAACATCGCCCAGAAAGCGCAGTCGGCCGGGGCTGCCGAGAGGGGTAAGGCGGAAGGCGAGTTGACCGCCGCCCTGTCGCGACTGCTGGTGGTGGCGGAAGCCTACCCGGACCTCAGGGCCAACCAGAACTTTTTAGCCCTCCAGGAGGAGCTGACCTCGACGGAGAACAAGATCAGCTTTTCCCGCCAGT
>JBFYTX010000178.1:0-5841 GCA_041300345.1 Dehalococcoidales bacterium
AATAAATCCGAAATAATAAGATGTGCTAAAAGAGGACATATCCTTTCTCAAGATGAAGTTGATAAAGGAATATGTAATAAGTGCAAGGCTATTGAAGCTGGTGTTATGTCTGAAGAAGAAATATTATATAGAGAGAATAAAAAAAGAACAAATCTTGATAAAAATATTGACGAGATAATAGATGAATACCAAGATAAAAACCCTCGAAAACCGGTTGAACCACACCAATTCAAGCACACAGGGTGTTTGGTTGTTATAATTTTGTTACTAATATTACTTATTTCGTCGGGAATTTATATCGTTTTTATTCAGTAATAAAACCCCCTAAAGGAATAGTCCTGCGGAGAGGGGCGGAGGGGGGACGAAATCCTCCTCACTCCTCCCCGTATCAAGTACGGGGCAGGCTCTTTAACAAGGAGGACGAATTACCCGAGAAGGGGTGTTTAAGAGGGGCACTAGCCCCTCTCTTTTTTCTTCCCCCTTCCTTTGGCAAAGGAAGGGGGCCAGGGGGATGGATCATTATTTCTTTAGCTAGCTCTTCGGGTACCTCTTATCTAACGTAATCGCCGTGTCACCCTCGGCAGTGAGTGCGATGCCTATCGCCGCCCCAACATCACCCGGCTTGGAGAACGACCCCATATATCCCCCTGTAAAACTTCCCCAGTAAACTTCCTCCCAGCCGTTATCAGCCATCCCGGCCTGGTAATAATCGGCCGCTTGTTGAACGGAATCGTCGGTGATGTATATGACGTGCTCCATAATTGTCGGCGGTTCCCCCAGCTCCTCCCCCCTGATTTTATAAGCCTCATCGGCCCCCGGGTATTTCGGAATATCGCTGAACTCCCAGTCCTGGTCTCCGAAAAATACCTCACTGTTTTCTTCCAGGTTCTGAGATTCCTGCTGGCCCGGCGTATTTGTCGCCGTCGATGTTCCGTTCCCGTCGCTTCCGCAGCTTATCGCCGCTACCGCCAGCACTATTACTACCGCCAGCACCACCAACAATAGCTTCTTCATATATCCTCCGTACTTTTAAATATTTCCCCATAATACATCGGTAAAGTTATCAATGTCAACGTAAGTATCCTTGTTATCCAGCGTGAAAATTGTTAACTAATAACAGTTTATTTTTTATGTTATCATGTAGAAAGAAGGCACCAAATGAAAAGACTGTTAACAGTACCGCTGGCTCTACTAATACGCCCCGGCAGCTTGATGCGCTTTTCCCCGGTGACGCACCCGAGACTTGACTTTTTCCCGCCCTATAGCGGATAATGCGGATAAATATTGCGACTGCGAAAGGGGTACCCTGATTGTTTCAACCCGCCCGCTGGAAAGCCTACCTGCAAAGCTTGCAGGGTAAAAATAAGAAAGAACCAGACTCTCAAGATAGCATCTGGCAGATCTACCATTCACAGAAGATCTGGTTTACTCAGGAAAAGAACAACGGGCATACCGAGTCCGCCGAGGCGCACCTGAAAGAAAGCACTGCCGTCCTGAAGGACTGCACCAAGCGCGTGGAAGCCCTCGAAGAGACCCTGGCCAATACCCCCAAGCCCAGCGAGGTACTTGACTGGTCGAAGCTCTGGTAACAATTTCCTTCTCTGGTATTTGAATCGTTTTGTTATTGTATCCCAGGATTTGGTTATTGCTCTTACACTTCCCCCGGTATCAGCGAATGCATGACCGCGTCGTGGGCTTTCTCATGAAGATATAATCGATTTCTCAAGACGCCCTCGCGTTTGGCCCCCGCCTTCTCCGCGGCCCCCAGGCTGCGAGCATTGCCGGTGGCCACCAGGATTTCGATCCTGACCAGTTTCAGAGCTTCGAAGCCCCACTTCGCCAGGAGCCGCGTCGCCGCCGGCGCTATGGCCTGTCCCGTCCGGCTCGTCCGCACCCAGTAGCCCAGATTGGCGCGCCGCATCGCCTTCTCTACCCGGTTCAGCCCGCAGCCGCCCAGGTATGACCCATCTCTCGCGTCGAAGATGGCGAAGTCGTAACCCGTGCCCTTCTTCCAATCCCCCGGTCGCTTCTTTACCCACTCGCGTGTTTCTTTTATCGAATAGTCTTTATGGGCGAACGGCAGCCAGGGCGAAAGCTCCGCCAGCGATTCCCTGATAGCTTTGTATGTTGCTTCGACGTATTCCTTCCTGTGAGGCCGCAGGACGATCCTGCCGTCGGTCAGTTCCAGTTTATTCCGGTCTAAATTCATTTCGTTCATAATGTTTAATATGTTAGCTTGCCCCGTTTGTTCCTGTCAATGGTAACCTTGAATTGTCTCCCCGTTTAATGCTAAAGTTTACTTGATGCGGCAAGTGACGATTGCCACGGTTAAGATCAGGAGGTAGCTGTCCCCTTTTTTAGGGGCGGCTTTTTTCATGCCTATGGCTGATAAGATGGCGCTGACAATTGACGGTAAAAGCGTTGAGGTGGACAAGGGCCTCACGGTGCTCAAGGCGGCACAGGCCGCCGGCGTCTATATCCCCACGCTCTGCTACCACCCCGACCTCGAGCCTTTCGGCGGCTGCCGTTTGTGCATCGTGGAGATCGAGAACATGCGCGGCCTGCCCACCGCCTGCACCACGCCCGCCGCCGCCGGCATGAAGATATCCACCAATACCCCTCAGCTCCAGAAGCTGCGCCGCGCCTACCTGGAGCTCATCCTGAGCGAGCACCCCAATGCCTGCCTGACCTGCGAGCGCCGGCAGCGCTGCGGCCCCAACGACATCTGCCTGCGCAACGTGGGTGTCACCGAGCGGTGCGTCAACTGCCCGGCCAACGGACACTGCGAGCTCCAGATGGTGACCGACTATATCGGCATCAAAGAGCTTTCCGTTCCGTATAAATATAAGCAGCTGCCCGTCGACTTCGCCCAGGAGCCTCTGATACGGCGCGATTATAATCTGTGTATCCTGTGCGGCCGCTGCGTCCACATGTGCGCCGACGTCCGCGGCATCGGGGTCTACAGCTTTATCAACCGCGGCTTCGATACCGTGGTCGGCACGGCTTTTAACAAACCTTTACAGGATTCTGGCTGCCGCTTTTGCGGTGCCTGCGTCCAGGTCTGCCCCACCGGCGCTCTGACGGACTCAGAAGCCGCCTATCACCCGGAGTGCGACTGGGAATCCGTGGCGGTGCCCTGCAAGCACGCCTGCCCCGCCGGCATCAACGTCCCGTTGTACGTTTACCTGGTCGGGCAGGGGAAATATCAGGAGTCGCTGGCCGTTGTCCGGGAGAAGGTGCCCTTCCCCGGCGTGCTGGGGCGCGTCTGCATCCACCCCTGCGAGGAGGCCTGCCGGCGCCATGCCCTGAACGACCCTATCTCTATTAAAAGCTTAAAACGTTTCGTGGCCGACCGCGATACCGGCCTGTGGAAAGACCGTTCCCGTAAACTGCCGCCTACCGGCAAGAAGGTCGCCATCATTGGCTCCGGACCGGCCGGGCTGACCGCCGGCTATTACCTGGCCAAGGCCGGCCATGCCGTGACCGTCTTCGAGCAGTTCTCTAAAGCCGGCGGCATGATGCGCGTCGGCATACCGGACTATCGTCTCCCCCCCGAGGTCCTCGACGAGGAGATCAAGGTTATCGAAGACGCCGGGGTGGAGATAAAACTCAACACAAAAATCGATTCCGTCGACGGACTTTTTACGCAGGGCTTTAACGCGGTGTTTCTGGCCCCCGGGGCGCACCGCGGCCAGACGCTGGGGGTGGAGGGGGAGAACCTGCCCGGCGTTTACGACGGGGCTTCTTTCCTGAGGGACGTTAATCTCGGCAAGAAGGTCGACGTCGGCAAAAAAGTGGCGGTCATCGGCGGCGGCAACGTAGCCGTCGACAGCGCCAGGACCGCGTTGCGACTCGGCGCCCAGGAAGTGCACATCATCTACCGCCGCACCCGCGGCGAGATGCCCGCCAGCCCCGAGGAAATTGAGGCCGCCCTGGAGGAAAATATCCATATCGACTATCTCCGCGGGCATAACCGGGTATGCGTTAAGAACGGCCGACTCGTCCTGACCTGCTGCTGCATGGAGCTCGGAGAGCCGGACGCCTCCGGGCGCCGCCGTCCCGTACCGGTCAAGGCCTCGGAGTTCGATGTCGAGTACGACGCTGTCATCGGCGCCATCGGGCAGGTACCGGAGATTCCCGCGGGCTTCAAGGTCAGGACCGGGCGGGGCAACACCATCCAGGCCGACATGACCTCCATGGCAACCAGCCGCGAGGGCGTCTGGGCCGGCGGCGACGCCGTCACCGGGCCGGACTCCGTTATCCGGGCCATCGCCGCCGGGCGCGCGGCCGCGGTGTCGATCGACAAATACCTCGGGGGCAGCGGCGTTATCGACGAAGAACTCACCGATGAGCGGGCCATCGGCAAATGCACCGGCATCACCGCTGCCGGTTTCCCGGAGCAGCCGCGCGTGAAAATGCCCTCGCTGGCCCCGGAAAAGGTATCGGGCAACTTTACCGAGGTCGAGCTCGGCCTGGCCGAAGCGGGCGCCGTCGCCGAGGGGCGACGCTGTTTCCAGTGCGGTTTCCGTTCCCAGATCACCCCCGCCCCACGCCCTCCCCTGGCGGCTAAAAAGGCCCTTTTGCCCCAGCCGGCGGAATCGACTTCTTAGCGGTTACCGATATGACCGACCGTCCCCCTGCCGCTGTCAACAAGAACGTTATCCTGGTTATCTCCACGGTCACGGCATTTATCCTGCCGTTTCTCGTCGCCTCCGTGAACGTCGCCCTCCCTACGATGGGACGCGACTTCGGCATGGAGGCGGTGGTGATGAGCTGGGTGAGCACTTCGTATTTCCTGGCGATCGCCGTTTTCCAGGTGCCTTTCGGACGTCTCTCCGATATCTTCGGCCGCCGCCGGCTTTTCCTGATCGGTCTGGTGGTTACTACCGCCGCTTCATTCCTCGGCGGGTTCGCTACGTCCGTCCCGATGCTGCTGGTCAGCCGGGTACTGCAGGGAGCGGGCTCGGGCATGTCTTTTAACAACAGCGTCGCCATCCTGACCTCGGTCTTCCCCGCGGCGGAGCGGGCCAAGGCCCTGGGCATCAGCCAGTCGGGGACATACCTGGGACTGTCGCTGGGCCCGCTGATCGGCGGGGTGATGACCGAGCATTTCGGCTGGCAGAGCCTCTTCCTGCTGAGCGGCACCCTCGGCGCTCTCCTGGTGCTGCTGGTCTTCCTGGGACTGAGATCAGAATGGCGCGATGCCCGCGGCGAGCGGTTCGATAAAATCGGCTCCGTCGCTTACGTCTTCGCGATGGCCCTGTTCATGTTCGGCTTTTCGGAACTGGCCAACCTGGAGGTGCTGACCTTCGTGGTTGGCAATTCGCTGATTGCCATTCCCGGTTACGCCTTTTTCCTCGCCGGCGCGCTGGGGATGGTTTTCTTTATCTGGTGGGAGTCCCGCGTCGCCAGTCCCGTCATCGACCTCTCCCTGTTCCGTAACAACCGTGTTTTCGTGCTTTCCAACGCCGCCGCGCTGATTACCTATATTTCCACCTTCGCCGTGACATTCCTGCTGAGCCTGTATTTGCAGTATATCATGGAGTTTTCCGCGCAGACGGCCGGTCTGGTGCTGATCGCCTCATCGGTGCTGATGACCGCGTTTACGCTGTCCTCCGGCTTTATCTCACAATGGGTCGCTCCCAGGCTCGTGGCGACGCTCGGCATGGCTTTGAACGCCGCCGCCCTGGCGATGCTGTTTTTCCTGGGCGATGCCACGCCGCTGTGGTATGTCATACTGGCGCTGGCGGTCTACGGCACCGGCATCGGCCTTTTTGTCTCCCCCAACACCAACATCGTCATGGGGTCGGTGGCGCCACAGGTGCTGGGGGTGGCCGCCGG
>JBFYTX010000184.1:0-2748 GCA_041300345.1 Dehalococcoidales bacterium
AGGGGTCGTGACCCCTCTTAGACGCCCCGAGTCGATATCGTTAATTAAAGGGGGAGAGAATTTAAGAGGGGGCGAAGCCCCCTCTCGCTTTTACCCTCCCCAGCCAGGAGAATATTTGGATTATTCAATGCGCCAGGCTGGAGAGGGGATGCAGGGGTAAGGTTAATACGAACACCCAAAAGCAAACAGAACCTGGAAAAACTTTAGTCTTGGGAACTTGAAATTTTTGGCCCGTTTATCATATTATAATTGGTAAAGCGGTATATTACGACATATCGAAAAGGAGACAGATGAAAAAGAACGGCAGCAAGATCACCGTCCTCGACCCACGTGGCCAGCCGAGCGGCGTCTTCGGCAGCCGGCTCGAGCCCGATTCCGTTCCGTGGGCTATTCACGACCCCACCAACCAGCCGCGGGATACCGCCGAAAGGCTGGGCTCCCTCAAGATGGCCCCCCGCCTGGACAAGCTGGAGGGTAAGACCGTTTACCTGGTGAACACGGGCTTCGCCGGCGGCAAGGAGTTCATGGAAGAGCTGAACGACTGGTTCAAACAGAACCGGTCGGACATCAAGACCGAGGTGCGCAATAAAAAGACCAGCATGTTCACCGATGAGCCGGAGCTGTGGGCCGAGGTCAAGGCTAACGGCGACGCCGCCATCATCGGCGTGGGCGGCTGAGATGGCTGTTCGGCGAGTGTCGCCGAGTTCGCGCGCACGCTGGAGAACGACCATGGCGTTCCCACCGCCCCCATTGTTACCGCCCGGTTCGCTGACTACGTCCAGCGGGACGGCCGCAGCCATGGCATGAACCTCCGCTGGAGTTTCCCCCCTTACCCCGTCGGCTTCGTATCCCGGGAGACTTTACGCGACTATATCAAGGGTAACGACCCCATTTCCGGCGCGCCCCTCATGGACGAGGTCTTCTTTGCCCTGACGCAGCCCCTGACCGACGCCGAACTGCATCCTAAACTTTATAAGCGGCCGGTCTGGCCGCGCCTCCTCGAGCCGGATACCGAGGAAAATCTCCACCGCCTGTTCCTGGAGTGCGGCTGGACGGACGGTCTGCCTATCATATTACCCACCGAGGAGCGTGTGGCGGAGATGCTTACCGGCACCGACCACAAACCCGACGAGTGGGTCGGCATGATGTCTGTGACCACCCACGAAGAGCGGCTGAGATACACGGTGGAGAGGCTGGCGGTCATCGCCGTCATGGCCGGCGCCCGCCCCGAGCACTTCCCCGTGATCCTGGCCCTGGGCGCATCCGGCCGGCCCTCTTTACCCAGCTCCACCACCTCCTTCGCCAGCATGATGGTGGTCAACGGCCCTGTCCGCAACCAGATCGGCATGAACAGCGGCCTCGGCGCCCTGAGCCCGGTGAACTACGCCAACTCTGTCATCGGCCGCGCCTGGACGCTGATGTCCATTAACTTCGGCGACATGCGGCCCGGCGCCACCTTCACCGCCAGCACCGGCACGACCATCAATTATAACAACATGTGCATCGCGGAAAACGAGGAAAATAATCCCTGGCAGCCCTTCCACGTGCGCAAAGGCTTCAAGCCTTCTGAAAGCACGGTCAGCCTGTTCCGCGGCTGGAACGTCCTCACCATGGGCCTCGGCCCGGCGAAACGGATGCTGGAAGTCATGAAGAGCATCGGCGGCCCGTTCGGCGGCGCCTTCACCTTCGTCCTCGACCCCCTGGCGGCCAAGAATCTCAAGAAGGAAGGCTGGGAAGATCCGGCCAAACTGAGCGAGTGGCTCGTCAATGAGCTGAACCCCCGTTTCAAGCGTCCGGAGATGATCAACTTTATCGTCGCCGGCGGCGAGACCAATCCCATGTGGGTCACCACCGATTTCTCCTATTTCCAGACGGTCGCCGTCGATCCCTGGATTCCTAAGGCCGGCATCAGGAAGGACGCCAAACCCCTGCGCATGCCCGTCCCGGTGACCTGTAAAGACGGCTCCTGCGGCATCGTGGAGTAAAAAGGCTATCTTGAGTCTTCTCCCCTTGTGGAAGAGGGTTAAGGCGGGAGTGAAACATGAAAGACCTTAAAGGCAAAACAGCTTTTATCACCGGCGGCGCCAGCGGTATCGGTCTGGGCATCGCCAGGGCCTGCGCCAAGTACGGCATGAAGGTGGTCATTGCCGATGCTCGCCAGGACGCCCTCGATGGAGCGATGGCCTACTTTAAAGAGAAAAAGCTACCTGTTCACCCCATCAGGATGAACGTCACCGACCGCGAGGCTTATGCCCGCGCCGCCGATGAGACGGAAAAGGTCTTCGGGAAGATCCACGTGCTGGTCAATAACGCCGGCGTCGGCCCGGCCGGCGGCGCCGGTGACAAGACGACCTTCAAGGACTGGGACTACGCCGTGGGCGTTAACCTCGGCGGTGTCATTAACGGCGTGGTGACGATGCTGCCGCGCATCCTCAAGCATGGCGAGGGCGGGCACATCGTCAGTACCTCGTCGACCCTCGGTGTGGCCGCCGCCGGCGGTATGATCACCTACTGCACCACCAAGTTCGCCGTGGCCGGCATGATGGAGGCCCTGGCTACCGACCTCCAGGACAAGAATATCGGCGTCTCGGTGCTTTTCCCCGGGCCGACGCGCGGCAACCTCGGCCAGTCCAGCTTTGAGAACCGCCCCGCCCACCTCCGGAACGAGGGTGAAGCCTGGCCGCCCGGCCCGCCCCCGCCTTCTGTAGACCGGCCCCGCCGATATCCGCAGGAGGAAATGCAGCGGGT
>JBFYTX010000189.1:0-8554 GCA_041300345.1 Dehalococcoidales bacterium
GGACGGTTCCGCCACCTCAGCGACGATATAATCGCCAAAATACAAAAGAGGGTAGAACTGGAATACGGGAAGCTATTGGAGAAAGCGAAACATGGCAGCGAAAAGACAGCTCAAAGAAAAAGTCGGGCAGGTTCTAGAAAAGTATCAGCGGGATAAATCCGCCCTGATCGACATCCTGCATGACACGCAGTCGGCCATAGGCTACCTGCCCAAAGAGGCCCTGGAGCAAATCCACGCCGGGCTGGACGTGCCATTGAGCCGGGTCTACAGCGTCGCCACCTTTTTCAAGGCCTTCAGCCTGACGCCGCGGGGACGCCATATCATCAACGTCTGCATGGGCACCGCCTGCCACGTCCGCGGCTCGGATAAAGTCCTGGAGGAAATCGAGAAAGAGCTGGGGATAAAGACCGGGGACAACACGGCAGACCTGCGGTTCACCCTGGAGACGGTCAACTGCGTGGGCGCCTGCGCCCTGGGCCCGATGGTCATCATCGGGGAGGACTATCACGGCGAGATGACGCCGGAAAAAGTCGGCACGGTTCTCAAGAGTTACAGCTAGATTAGCGGAGGAATACCTGTGGCAAGAGTGAAATCGCCGGGCGAGTTGGAGGCCCTCAGGAGCTCGATACTTAAAAAGAGAGATCCCGATAAGCCCGTGATCACCGTTTGCAACGGCACCGGCTGCCAGGCGTACGGCTCGAAGAGCGTCGCCGCCGCCTTCTTCGACGAGGTCAAAAAACAAAAGCTGGAAGCCAAGGTCGACGTCAAGACCATCGGCTGCCCCGGCTTCTGCGAGCGCGGCACGCTGGTAGTGGTCAAGCCCGATGACATATTTTACACGCGGGTGCGTCCCAGGGACGTACCGGAGATTTTGACTGAAACCATCGGCAAGGGCAACCCGATCAACCGACTGCTCTATACCGACCGCGCCACCAGCCAGAAGGTCGTCAAAGAAATCGACGTACCTTTTTATAAAAAACAAATGCGTCTGATCATCGGCAACAACGGGCTCATCGACCCCACCGTAATCGACGACTACCTGGCTATCGGCGGCTATACCGCCCTGGCTAAAGCGTTAACAATGACCCCGGAGAAAATAATCGACGAAATGAAAAAATCGGGGCTGAGGGGACGCGGCGGGGCCGGCTTCCCCACCGGCAGCAAGTGGGAAAGTACGCGGAACGCCCGCGGCGAGCCCAAGTACGTCATCTGCAACGCCGACGAAGGCGACCCCGGCGCTTTCATGGACCGCAGCCTCGTGGAAGGCAACCCGCACAGCGTGCTGGAGGGGATGATCATCGGGGCTTACGCCATCGGCAGCCACGAGGGATATATTTACATCCGCAATGAGTATCCCATGGCCGTCCGCCATATGAGCATCGCCATGGAACAGGCAGAGGCCTACGGATTACTCGGGGAGAATATCCTGGGGTCGGGGTTCAGCTTCAACATCAAGATAAAGCGCGGCGGCGGGGCTTTCGTCTGCGGTGAATCGACCGCCCTGATGGCATCGCTGGAGGGCAGGGTAGGGGAGCCGCGCGCCAAGTATATCCATACCTCGGAACAGGGGCTATGGGGGAAACCGAGCAACTTAAATAACGTCGAGACCTGGGCCAATGTGCCCCTGATTATCAATAAGGGCGCGGACTGGTATTCAAAAATCGGCACCAAGAACAGCAAGGGTACCAAGATCTTCGCCTTGGTGGGAAATATCAGCAACACCGGCCTGGTGGAAGTGCCGATGGGCACCACGCTCCGGGAGATAGTATTTGAAATAGGTGGCGGTATTCCCAAGGGGAGGAAATTCAAAGCGGTCCAGACCGGCGGGCCGAGCGGCGGCATGATACCGGAAAGCCTCCTCGATCTGCCTGTAGATTTTGACGAGCTGACCAAAGCCGGCTCGATGATGGGCTCTGGCGGCATGATCGTCATGGATGACAAGACCTGTATGGTGGACATGGCTCGGTATTACACCACCTTTCTCGAAGGCGAATCCTGCGGCAAGTGCCTCCCCTGCCGCGAGGGCCTCAGGCAGATGAGATACATCCTGGACGGGATAACGGAGGGGAGAGGGAAAGAGGAGGATATCCAGCTGCTGGAAGAGCTTTCCGCCACGCTGGTGGACGCCTCGTTGTGCCAGCTGGGGCAGTCGGCGCCGAATCCGGTGATGAGCTCTATCCGCCATTTCAGGGACGAATACGAAGCCCACATTAAAGACCATAAGTGCCCGGCCGGCGTCTGCAAATTCGGGGGGAAATAAGGACAGAAAATGGTGAATTTGACGATCAACGGACGCAAGATAAAAACCGAAGAAGGCGGCTCGATACTCCACGCCGCCCGGAAGAATAATATCCATATCCCCAGCCTGTGCGAGAACGAAGCGGTCGCCCCCTACGGCGCCTGCCGTCTCTGCCTCGTAGAGATAAAGACCGCCCGCGGCCGGGAACGCCTCGTCACCTCCTGCATTTACCAGGCGGAGGAAGGGCTGACCGTACAGACGGACACCGAACGACTCAGGAAAATCCGCCGTATGCTGTTAGAGCTGCTGCTGGCCCGCTGCCCGGAGTCGGAGGTTATCCGCGACCTTGCCAAAGAATACGGGGTGGATAAATCGAGGCTCGTCGAGCAGTCGGGCAACAACAAGTGCATTTTATGCGCCAACTGTGCCCGTACCTGCGACGAAGTAGTGGGGGTTGCGGCCATCAGCCTGTCCAAACGCGGCACGGAGAGAGAGCTGACGACGCCGTTCAGTGTGGACTTCTCCGAGGCGTGCATCGGCTGCGGCTCCTGCGCCTACAGCTGTCCCACGGGGGCGATATCGTTTGAGGATATCAAGGGCAAACGCTTCATTAAGTGGCCCCATAACAGCATGGACTTCAAACTCAGGAAGTGCTCCGTGTGCGGGCAGTACTGGGCGCCGGAAAAGCAGATCGAATACATCGCCAGGATATCCGGGACGCCACTCAGCGATTACGAAAAATGCCCCGACTGCCGGGACTAAATTTTAGTCGAGCTACAGTTAAACGATGAGGGGCGAAAGCCCCTCTTCTTTTGTCCTCTATTCCTCACCCCTGACCCCTCTCCAGCCAAAATTATTTGGCAATATTCAGAGATTTTATGGCTGGAGAGGGGAGTATAACAGAGAGGGGACTTCGTCCCCTCTCGTATTCTCTCCCCCTTTCGAACAAAAGAAGAAGCAGTATAATTGATGCAACTGTTCGAGAGGGGGATTGCGGGGGTGAGTACAGAAAAACAGTTAAAAGAAAATGACTTAAAACTATATTGCGTGACGGCAGCCTCTCGGCTATACTTTAACGGACGGGGCGTAGCGCAGTCTGGTTCAGCGCGCAGCGTTTGGGACGCTGAGGTCGGTGGTTCGAATCCACTCGCCCCGATCATAACAATGGAAGTGGACATAATATGAAAAACGAAAAAACCAACGGGCCGATAGAACGCAACCTCGCCATGGAGCTCGTCCGCGTTACCGAAGCGGCAGCACTGGCGGCGGCGCGCCATCTGGGGAGGGGCGATAAGAACCTCGTCGATGGAATGGCGGTTGCCGCCATGCGCAATGTCCTGGGGTTCGTGCGGATGGACGGCATCGTGGTCATTGGGGAAGGGGAAAAGGACGAAGCCCCCATGCTTTATATCGGCGAGAAAATCGGCGACGGTTCAGAGCCCAAAGTCGACATTGCCGTCGACCCCGTGGATGGGACGACCCTGACCGCCAGGGGACTCCCGGGAGCAATTTCCGTGGTGGCGCTTTCCGCCAGGGGCACGATGCATTGCCCCCGTAACTGTGTTTACATGAACAAAATCGTCACCGATGCCGAGGCCAGGGACAGCATCGACATTAACGCAACGGTGCGGGTAAATCTGAAAAACGTGGCCTTCGCCAAGAGAAAGAAAGTATCGGAAATTACCGTGGTGGTGCTGGACCGGCCCCGCCATGCCCAACTGCTGGATGATATACGGAGCGCCGGAGCCAGGGTAAAGTTGATCTCCGACGGTGATATCGCCGCCAGCATTGACGCCGGCCTGCCGGAAACGGATGTCGATATCCTGATGGGAATCGGAGGGACGACGGAGGGGGTGCTGACCGCAGCGGCAATACGCTGCATCGGGGGAGGGATGCAGGGTAAACCATGGCCGCGCGATGAAAAAGAAAAACAGGCGGCTATAGAAAAGGGAGAAGACCTGGAAAAGGTCTACAGCGCGGAAGATATGATCGATAGCGACGATGTATTTTTTGCCGCCACCGGGGTTAGCAGCGGCGACCTGCTCAAAGGGGTGCGGTATTTCAGCGGCGGGGCGCAAACGCAGTCGATCGCCATGCGCGGCCGGTCCGGCACGATGCGCTGGATAGATGCCCGCCATAACTTTCAAAAGCTGGAAAAGCTCGATTTCCTCAAGTTCGTGGAAAAGCGCCAGTGGTCGCTGGGGGAACCCCGGGACAAAAAAGCGGAATAAAAGATAACCGGTGCTGTTCGTTTAAGGTTGATCTTAATACTCACCCCCTTTGGTCCCCCTCTCAAACGGATTTACCGACTTATTGGACTTATTTTTTGTTTGAAAGGGGGAAAGATTTTGATAGGGGGCGAAGCCCCCTCTCTTCTATACTCCCCTCTACAACCGTAAATATCTTTGCATGTCTCGCGATGTCTCTGGTTGGAGAGGGGAGTATAGGGGTAAGGTTCAGCGCGAATAATTAAATATTAACAGAACCGAAATCTCTATTTTTCGTGACTCGCTACAGCCTTTTTTAGGATCGACTCGAACTCACCGGCGATTTTTTGCCAGCTGTTCCTGGCAGCGAAATCCACGGCTTTTAGTCCCAGCGTATTCAAGCTATTGCTCTCCAGGAGATCGATGACTTTTTGAATGACGTCTTCAGGCCGGGCGACGTATACGATGCCGTTCTCTTCGCCGAACTCTTTAACCACGCCGGGGAGCCGGGTGGAAATGACAGGTTTTTGGATCGCCATGTATTCGTAAAGTTTTATCGGAACGATGTCCTGCATGATCTTTTCATCTGGATAGGCGGGCAGCAGGCAGATATCGGCCGCCGCGATATGCGAGGGTATCTCCGCGTAATCTTTCCGGCCGGCGAGAATAAGCCTGCCCTGTAAATTATGTCCTTGTTGAATGCCCTCCAGCTCTTGATATAAATCGCCTTCCCCGACGATGAGCAGCTTAAGGCGCGGGTCCGGATTTTCCGCCAGTTTTAAAGCGACCTCTTTCAAGCCCGAGAATTTATATAGCCAGCCCATGAAGAACAGGACGATGTCTTCTCCGGAAAGTCCGTACTGCTTCCTTACCGGGTCGCCGCTGATAGCGGGGCTGAACCGTTTACCGTCGATACCCGCCCGCAGGACTACGGTCCTGTCTTCCGGCACGCCCAGCTTCACTACCAGCTCCTTGAGTTTCTCGTTGATCACCAGGACGCGGTCGGCACGTTTCAGCGCCATTTTTTCAACTAATAGTCCAATCGGTTGCAAAATCCTGCGCGGCACCAGGCGGTGCAGCACGTCGATCCAGTAGTAAAGAAACGGTAGGCCATGCCGGCGGGCGGCGTTGGTCGCCCAGAGACTATTGATGATGCCGAAGCCGATGATAATGTCCGGGGCAAAATCTATTAGCTGGCGGTTAATCTCGGCATGGTGGGTAGCGGCGAGGGATAAATAGTGCAGAACAGGGAGCCTGATAAAGCCGGGACGGATCACCGTGACCCTGGCGCCGGCGTGGATCGTGGTCACATTTTCAAATATACGGCGGTGGGAACAAAGATGTTTATCAGCCGTCTCTTTCCACAGCAGCTCGTAGTCGATAACCCGGACCTCGTGGCCGCGGAGCGACATCAGCTCGGCGAGGTGGTGCTGCTGGGCGGGATTACGCTTCAGCCAGTCGGTCTCCTGGGTAATGAGTATCTTCATCGTTTATCTCGCACAAATCTGTCCTATTATAGCACGTCGCTCTTGACACTCCTGTTGATATGAGGTAACCTGATTAATAATACCTAGATAACCGATGCATCAGTCATCTAGGCTTTAAGGCCCGGTATTTGATCAGGTTGGAAAGAAATATGGAATCGATATTGAAAAGAGTGAACTCACCCGCCGACCTGAAAGGTTTGAACGACCGGGAGCTTCCGGGACTGGCTTCAGAGATACGGGAGTTCCTCGTCCAGACAGTGTCAGAAAATGGCGGGCATCTCGCGTCAAGCCTGGGGGTCGTCGAGCTGACCATTGCGCTCCACCGCGTGTTCAACAGCCCGGAAGACAAGATCATCTGGGATGTGGGTCACCAGTGTTATGCGCACAAAATGTTAACCGGGCGTAAAGAGGCCTTCAGCACCCTCCGGCAGTACCGGGGGATATCAGGGTTCCCGGTCCGGGGAGAAAGCCCTCATGACGCCTTCGGGGCCGGGCACGCCGGTACCTCCGTATCGGCAGCGCTGGGCATGGTCCTGGCGCGCGACCTGCTGAAGCAGAAATACCATGTTGTTGCTATCATCTGGGATGGCTCTCTCGGCGCGGGCATGGCGCTGGAAGCTATCAACCATGCCGGTCACTTGAGGAAAAAGCTCATCGTGGTACTTAACGATAACGGGATGTCGATTTCGCCCAGTATCGGCGCCGTGGCCAGGTTGCTTAACCATGTCAGGTTCGACCCGAAGTACGAGTCCGCCAAGAGCGCCGCGAGGAAGACAATTGCCCGTTTGCCGTTGGGGCGATTCGCCTGGAGGTGGACCAAGCAGGTAAAGAGCCGGGTAGAAAGCGTGGTCCTGCCCAACGTCTTCTGGGAACAGTTAGGTTTTACCTACCTCGGGCCCATAGACGGGCATAACATCGCGGAGCTTGAGGCGGCGCTAATCCGGGCGCGTGATTCCGAGTCCGGTCCGGTGCTCATCCACGTACTCACCCGGAAAGGTAAAGGCCATGCCCCGGCGGAAGCTAATGCCAGTAAGTTTCACGGTGTATCGCCTCACGGCCGTGAAGCTGGAAGCGTACCTTCCTACAGCCAATTTTTCGGGAGTATTGTCCGCCGCCTGATGCGGCAAAACGACAGGATTGTGGCGATTACCGCCGCCATGACTGACGGCACGGGACTGACTCCGGTGGCTGCCGAGTTTCCCGACCGGGTATTCGACGTCGGGATATGCGAACAGCATGCGGTGACGCTGGCGGCGGGTCTGGCGGCCCAGGGTTTTATCCCGGTCGTAGCTATTTACTCTACGTTCCTCCAGCGCGCCTATGACCAGATTATCCATGATGTGTGCCTGCAAAACCTGCCGGTGGTCTTTGCCGTTGACCGGGCCGGCATCGTGGGGGATGACGGCAAGACCCATCAAGGCGGATTTGATATATCTTACCTGCGTACGATCCCCAATATGGTCATCGCCGCTCCCAGAGACGAGGAGGAGTTCCAACACCTGTTATATACTGCGGTTACGGCCGGCCAGCCCGTAGCGGTCAGGTACCCGAGGGGGAACGGAGAGGGGATTTCTCTTACGGATAATTTCAGACGCCTTGCGATTGGCAAAGGCGAACTTCTCAAGGACGGGCAGGACATGGCGATCCTGGCCCTCGGTTCCACGGTATACCCGGCCCTGGAGGCTGCCGAACGGCTGGAAGAAGGCGGAATCCACTGCGCCGTGATTGACGCGCGCTATGCCAAACCCCTTGATACGGAGCTGATCCTGGGCGTGGCCTCAGCAACCCGGAGAATCGTAACTATCGAAGAAAACAGCCTCGTTGGCGGGTTCGGCAGTGCTCTCCTGGAGTTGTTTTCAACAATGAAACATATGGATGTTAAAGTGGAGCGCCTTGGCCTGCCGGACAGGTTTATCGAACACGGCAGCCAGCCGCTGCTCCGCTCTATGTTAAGTCTGGACGCGGAAGGAATTGCCCGGAATATCAAGAGCGCTTTCCCGGAGCTTCTTGTCCAAACGCGTGGATAAAGTGGGGAGTAAATATAAATGGATTTGCCGGCCGTCTTCGACAAGTATCGCACTGAAATCGATGCGGAGCTGAAGTCCGTACTGGTCGAGCGGCACTCGCCGCTATATGACATGATGCGCTATCACCTGGGATGGAACGATGAGGAGGGTAAAATATGTGAAAGGCCGGCGGGCAAAGCCCTGCGCCCGACATTGTGCCTGCTGGCCAATGAAGCGGTAGGGGGAGAATACGGTCGGGCACTGCCGGCGGCCGCTGCCCTGGAACTGATACATAACTTCTCCCTCATTCACGATGATATCCAGGATAATGACCGCAAGAGGCGGCACCGTCCTACTGTTTGGGCAATCTGGGGCAAGCCGCAGGCCATAAACGCCGGAACTGCCATGCGTATTCTCACCAATGTTGCCCTTTCCCGCCTGGGGGAACTGGATGTTCCGCCGGAGAAAAGGCTGCTTGTCCAGCAGATGATGGATGAAGCCAGTCTGAGACTCATCGAGGGGCAGTACCTGGACATTGACTACGAAAAACGCGTTGACATCACCATTCAGAACTATTTACAGATGATCGGGGGCAAAACGGCATCGCTCATCGCC
>JBFYTX010000161.1:0-7512 GCA_041300345.1 Dehalococcoidales bacterium
ATACCGATCACCAGAGAAAGCGGCGCAACCGGCTGCATCTGGAAGGCGGCTGGAAGGACTGGACCAAGCAGCAATTGACGGAAATCGTGATGGAACGGGTGGCCGAGCCGCTGCGCAAGCAGTTCGATGCTTCTTTAGAGGCCTTTAAACGTGAATTACCCACCCAGAAGATAATCGATAGAGGCCATAGATACCTGACGACGGCCGTAGAAGGCGAAGCGATATTGAGCATGGGGCGTGTGGTAGAGTACGCAGAACACGGCTATGACGGAATAGTGAATATTTTGCCCTTCGGGTGCATGCCGGGGACGATCGTAAGTTTATTGCTGCACCAGTTCCGGCGGGACTACGGCCTGCCGGTGCTGAACGTGGTGGTGGAGGGGACCAAAGACCCCGGCGAGGCGATAAGATTCGAGGCGTTCATCCAGCAGGCGCGGGAGCACATGGTGCAGCATGGGGCTATCGCCCCATAAACTTCATATATCCGCTTGCTTTATGACAATACAGGTTGTACTGTGAACTCGATATACGGCCCGAACTACATGTCATCTTCCAGCGTATCCAAGGACGTCCCTCCCATCAACGCATATTAGTAATGACCGCATCGGGCTTTCGGGGGGTAATCCGTGGATGGCGGGCCAAGCGTGTAATGCTCCAGCACGCCATTGCTGATAGCCATAGCCACGGCCTGGGCACGGTTTTTAACCTGCATCTTGTCCATGATATTGTGTAGGTGGGCTTTAACAGTCGCCCCACTGATATAGAGCTGGTCGGCGATCTCGCCGTTGCTGGCGCCCGTGGCCACCATTCGCAGCACCTCGAGTTCGCGGAGGCTGAGCGTCGGCATTCCATCAGCGTCCGTCTGTTCGCTGGCCGGGCGGAGGTAGTCGATAAGTCTATCGGCAATAACCTGCGAGATAATCGCATTGCCCATGACCTCAGCCTTAATATCGGCTATCATTGCTTCGATATCGAGATATTTCATAAGATAGCCTCTGGCCTCGGCCCGTATGTCCTCAATAAAGTCGCCGTTTCTTAAGTTTGATTGCCATAGGATTGAAATTTTCGACATCTTTATTCTCCTTTTAGTATTTAGTAGCAGAATTTATTACTGAAATTTACCGGGGAGAAAAAGGGAGGCCTAATTGACGATAAAAGGGGAGCATATCCAGATATGGCCATTTCTTTATATTCAATAGGCGTTACCTCCTATCTTCCGAGTAATAAAAAGGGCGCCGATCACCGCCACTTAAGCGTTATCGGCGCCCCCTATTTCACCCCATCGTCACTCCCGCCATTGGCTTTTGTTTTACGTCATCTCAAATCGGGCGAGTAATAATATAAATAATTACGTAACAAATGTCAATAATGGAATTTTCGTTATCTGGGGCACTTAAGAGGGCCATGGGAGAAAGGAAGGATTGAATTACACGACGATGCTATTTAACGATAGACTTTTCCTCGCCGTAGGAGCGTTCCTTCCAGGAAACGCCGATGCCAAACATCCAGCGCGCGAAGGAGTAGGCGACGACCGAAAAGATATAGCCGATGCCGATCAGGTGCAGCGGGGCGGACACCGGCGGCTCCTTAAAGCGGTTGTCCACCAGCCAGCGCATAAAGATGACCAGCGCCACCTGTAAAACAACCAGGCCGCGCCAGAGCAGAGGCGCTTCGTACATGAAAAAGCCGTTCCAGAGCCAGTAGAACGGTCCGATGAAGCACAGCCAGGCTAAAGGAATGGCGAAGAGCAATAAAAGCGGGAACATCGTCAGGACGGAATAGACGCAACGCACTAGGCCATTCCACATTGACCCCACCGTGGGGTACATATTGCACGAGACCACCGAGGAAAGGTCGATAGCCACGTGGCGGCCCTTGATGCGTGACATTTCGATGCCCAGCCAGATGTCATCGAGGATCCGGGTCTGTACCACCTTGTGCCCGCCCATGCGCCAGTACTCGTCGCGGGGGAAGAGCAGGAACTGGCCGATAGCCACCGAGGGGCGGGGGGTCTTAAGACGATGGATCAACCAGAGGGGCACCCCGCCCATGATGAGGAAGTAAATTACCGGGACGGCCACTTTTTGCGGTAAAGCATTGGCCAGCTGGCGGGGAAAACCCGAAAGCAGCGAAACCTTCAGCTTGAGGGCGGCATCCAGCACCGAGCGCAGCATGTGGGGCGCATGGACGGTATCGGCGTCAACGAACAAAAACCAGTCGCCGCTGGCCCGTTGGGAAAGCTGGTGACAGGCAAAAGGCTTGCCCGCCCAGTCGCCGGGAAGGGGCCCGCCGGTGATCAGCTTGATACGGGGATCAGCCGCCGCCATCCGGCTGACGATAAGGGCGGTATGGTCCAACGAGTTATCGTCCAGCACCAGCACCTCGAAATTGGGATAGTCCTGCCGCAGCAGGGACTCCAGGCAGGCGCCGATATTGTTTTCCTCGTCGCGGGCGGGGATAAGGACAGAGATCAAAGGGGCTGGCTGCGGCACCTTCGCGTCCGGCAGCGGTTTCCTCAGGCTGCGCAGATTAAGCAGCAGGTTAACCAGGAAGAACCCCAGCCCGGCGGCGATTAAAATCTGATACAGCATGGTCAAGCCTAAACGAACGTGCTCCCCCGCAGTTTCGTCTCCAGCCAGCGGATAAGCCTGCCGTGCAAACGCGGCAGGGAGCGCAGGTTATCGAGATGCTTGAAGATATACAATGCCAGTATGAAGCTCATTAACAGGATCACCCACGACGGCTCGCCGGTGATGGTGAGAAAAGCCAGCGCTGCGGCGGCGCCCAGCACCATAACCCAGGAATCGTTCTCTATGAAAAAGAAACCGGCGACCACGCAAGCGGTAAACGCAAAAAACGCCTGGTATTCAGGCAGGGACATCAGCACCCCGAAAGTAATCGCGACCGCCTTGCCGCCGTGCCAGCGCAGGAACGGGGAAAAGGCATGGCCGAGAATGGCGCTAACGCCCACGGCGACCACTGACAGCGCCGGCAGACCGAGCCAGGCATGGGCTATTAGGACGAAAGGCATACCCTTGAGGATATCCAGGAAGACCGCCGTAAGGCCGGCCTTGATACTGCCCGCACGGAAGACGTTAACGGCGCCGGGGTTGCCGTCGCCGTATTCCTGGATATTTTTCCGCAGAAACAGGCGGCCGATGATCACGGAAAAGGGAATAGCCCCGAGCAGGAACCCGGCCAGAGCCAACAATACCGTAGAGAGTATATCCATCTCTTAAGGCTCCCGGCAAGAAAATGCCTTGAGGTTCTGGGTATACCTTAAACCAAAACAGGGCAATAGTCAAGTGCGCCCGGTATCGCGTTTACGGCGTATCGATCTGAACAGCCGCACCAGACACAGAAAGACGAACCCCACCGCCCCGAACGCCAGGCCCATCGGGACGAACAAGAGGATCAGATTGGAGATCACCATGTGAAAAATGCGCCAGGCATTGGTATTGGTCACGTCCGGCCCGCTGATCCATTCGGCCAGCGGCAGCGCTACTACCATGTAAAGAAATGAGAGGAAGATGGCGCCCAGGAAAGAGCCTGCCATCAGGATAACGAAGAACCAGGGCGTCCACCAGGCGCGCGCCAGGGCCACCAGCAGGACGATGACGGCCAGCCAGCCGGTGATGATGCCGGTCGGATTATCCAGGCCGATTAATATGGCGCTCAATACCAGGATAACGCAAGAAACAAGATAGGGGCGTTTCCGGATAAAGGGCAGCAACCTGGAAATCCTGTCTTTGATCGCGGGCATGACATTTGATGGCATAAGATCTTTATCTATACTAATATTTTCGGGGGCTCTTGGCAAGATAACGGACTTTAGCGCTTAGTCAATTTAGTATGATGTCCGGTGCTCACCCCCTTTCATCCCCCTCTCAAACAGCAGTATTGTCTACTCAGATGATCTTATGTTTGAGAGGGGGAATAATTGTAAGAGGGGTCTGCACCTCTCTTAAATGCCCTGGTGGATGCTAACAAATAACGGGGGAGAGAATTTGAGAAGGGGCTTGGCCCCCTCTCTCTATTACACCCCGCTCCAGCCTGGAAAAACTCCGGATGTCTTAATGTCTCTGGCTGGGGACTAAGGAGGTGAGATATAGTACCTTCGGTATAAGCTCTGGCGGAGCGGGAGGAAAAGCGGTATAATCAGGTTAACCTGGCAGAAAGACCATGAAGAGTTTCCTCCGCGAGTTCCTCATTACCCTGGCGCTGGCCGTCGTCATCTTCATCGTGGCGCAGCGGACGATCCAGACCTACGAAGTGTTCATGACCAGCATGGAGCCCAACTTCCACGAGGGGCAGCGGGTGGTGGTCAATAAAGCGGCCTATTTCTTCGGGGAGCCGGAGCGCGGCGACGTCATTATCTTCACGCCCCCTGCCACCCTCTCGAGCGACGAAGACTTCATCAAGAGGGTCATCGGCCTGCCCGGCGACACCGTCGAAGTCAAGAACCAGGCCGTGTACGTCAATGGCGTCAAGCTGAACGAGCCGTACGTGGCGGCCGCCCCGGCCTACACCATGGCCAGGATAGAAATCCCCAAAGATAAATACTTCGTCCTGGGGGACAACCGCAACTTCAGCAACGACTCGCATAACGGCTGGTATGCCGACCGCGACGATGTCCACGGCAAGGCCTGGCTGTCAACGTGGCCGCCGGACGAATGGGGCATCATCAAGGACTATCCCCTCGACGAGCAGGTAGCCGGCGCCGGCCAGCCATAACGAACCCGGGAGCGAGGGCATGACGGAGAGCGTCGAACAAATCTTCGAAAAATCGGGGGCGGTGCTCCGGGGGCACTTCCTGCTGTCTTCCGGGCTGCACTCCCCGGTCTACTGGGAGAAGTTCCAGGTCCTGCAATACCCAAGATATACCGAGAGGCTCTGCCGCATGATCGCCGACCGTTTCCGCAGGAGTCGGGCGCAGGTGGTGGCGGGGCCGACCACGGGCGGGGTCATCCTGGCCTACGAGGTCGCCAGGCAGCTGGGCGTGCGCGGCATCTTCGCTGAAAAGGGCGAAAGCGGCGGCAGGGAGTTCCGGCGCGGCTTCCGCATCGCACCGGGCGAACGCGTCCTCATCGTGGACGACGTCATGACCGCCGGCGGCTCGTTAAAAGATACAATCGACGCCGTTAAAAAGCTGGGCGGCGACGTCGCTGGCATCGGCATACTGGTCGACCGCTCTCCGGAGAAGCCCGACTTCGCCGTGCCGTTTTTCAGCTGCCACCGCGCCGAGGTGATCGCCTACCAGCCGCAGCAGTGCCCGCTCTGCGCCGCAGGCGTTCCGCTGGTGAAACCCGGCAGCAGCCAGCCGAAGAAATAATTATTGAACCTCACCCCCTTAGTCCCCCTCTCCTTTGAGGAGAGGGGGAAAGATTACAAAGAGGGGGCTCCGCCCCCTCTTAAACTACTCCCCCTTCCCTTCACTAATATCTAAGGGAAGGGGCCAGGGGATAGGTCACCATCTCGAAAGGAGGTCGCCATGGCCATCGCCCTTACCATCGTCCTCGCCATCCTGGCTGTTATCGCCAGCGTCTACATCATCCGGTTTATATTCGAACGGCGCTTCCGTGTCTGGCGCGACGATGCCATATTGCACTGGCAGACGGAAGTCGAGCAGTCGCGTAAAAGCGCCGTCGAGCAGTCCCGGGCCGTCCTGGGCGGCAAATTCACCGAGCAGATGGTGCCCTTTTTCCCCGATTTCAAGTACGACCCGACCGAGGTCAGGTTCATCGGCAGCCCCATCGACATGGTTGTGTTCCCCGGCCTGGCCCAGGGCGACCCGCAGGAGATCGTTATCCTGGAGGTCAAGACGGGCAACGCCCAGCTGACCCCGCCCCAGAAGAAGATCCGGGAGCTCATCGAGAACGGCATGGTCAGGTGGGACGAGATACACCGGGAGGGAGAGGTTGAAGCAACCTAGTCTCCCTTGAACTGCTCCATCTCGTCGTCGTTTGTATCGTCAGTTTCTTCGTCGATATCGGCATAGACGGTAGGGGTTATTTCGGTAATACTTTTAACAATTTTTAATGCTTTTAAAGCTTCTGATTCTTTTACGCGCAGATACGCTTCCCTCTTCATTGCCTGTGGAATAATCGGACTCGCTGATGGTGTGATTTCAATGACGGATACATCGCGGATTCCCTGCGATTCTAAAATCGACCTTACTAAATCGGCATCGACGACATTTTTATAAACGGCTATCGTTACTACCGGATCGGCGGAAGACACCAGCGCGTCCTCCGTTTCAGGCTCGGGTAATAACGGGCGACTATCTGTTAATGTGGACCCGCAGTCAATACATTTCTCCACCCAATCCTGATATTCTCCCCGGCAATTAGGACAATATTTCATAACTCTACCCGCTCCGCCCGAAATCCCGTTCCAGTTGCGCAGCACTGATTTTTATAACGGTGGGTCGACCGTGCGGACAGGTATGGGGATTCGCCGTCTGCTCCAGCTGCCGCACCAGCGCCCGCATTTCTTCGTCGGATAAAGCCTGCCCGCTCCTGATGGCCCCGTGACAGGCAATCGACGCGATGATGCGCTCCTCCCATCTGCTCCTCTCCTCGCCAACCAGTGCGTCGAGCATCTCCCGGAGCAGGGCAGACCAGTCGGTCGCCGCCAGCGCCGGCACCGTCCGCACCAGGTAGGTCCGCTCACCGAACGATTCTAAGGCAAATCCGAATTCCTGGAGGTCGGCCAGGCACGACCGCATCATGGCGTCCTGCCGTGGCGTCACCTCGAGGGTCGCCGGCTCGAGCAGTCCTTGTACCTCCGGTTGCCGGCTTTCCCGCTGCTTTTTGACTTTATCGTAGCGAACTCTCTCGTGCGCGGCATGCTGGTCGATCAGGTAAAGCCCGTCGGGCCCCTCGGCGACGATATACCGGTTCATGACCTGGCCCGCTACGCGCAGCACCGGCAGCGAAGCCAGCAGCGAGGGCCTAGTCTCAGGCAAGGAGGCGGGAGCAGCCTCCGGGCTTTCTCGGAACTTCTGAATATCGCGTGGGGCGGCCCGATACGGCGCCAGCACCTCCTCCACGCGCGGCACGGGCATCTGCGCCACCAGCGTGCGCCGGACGGCCCGCTGCACCGCCCGGAAAACATCAGAATCGGAGCGGAACTTGACCTCGCTCTTGGCGGGATGAATATTAACGTCTACTTCCCCCGGCGGGAGCGAGATTTCCAGCACCGCCACCGGGTGTCGGCCGGTCATCAGGAGTCCGCGGTAGGCCTCCTCCACGGCATAAGACAAAAGCCGGTGGTTCACCCATCTTCTATTGACGAAAAAGCTCAGGAGGTCGCGGCTGGCCCTCCCCAGTTCCGGCGTCCCGACCATCCCCCCTACTTTTATGTCAAGCTCTGGCCCGCCCTGCCAGACTTCTCCGGCTCCGGCCAGCGGCAGCATCTTGCCGGCCAGCCCGGCGCCGTAGATATCGACGACCGCATCGAGCAACCTGCCCCGACCGGACGTTCGCAGGCTTTCCTTGCCGTCGATCGTTA
>JBFYTX010000213.1:0-3778 GCA_041300345.1 Dehalococcoidales bacterium
CTTCTGTAATTCGCTCACCGAGCCGTAATTAACTATCATGAAGTCGGCCATGGCGATGGGGCCGCCTTTGTTGAGGTTCTCGATTTCCGCGCGGTCGCGCGATGCCGCCTGCTCCGGCGTCAGCGGCCTTACTTTGCGTCCGCCCAGGCGCTTATACCTGTCCCGCGTCGGTGTCCATACCGCCGCCGTGAAGAAGCTGTCGCCGTAACGGTCCTTTAAAAAGATGTACTCCTCCCAGGAATAAAGCCCGTCGACCACTACGTTAGCGCTTTTTAGCGCGGCGTCGATGCGCGGCGCGCTCAGCTTCGCGTAAGCAGCCATGCCGTGCTCTCTCCGGATGCCCTCCCTGATGGGACGCTCGTTCGCCTCGTTGAGTGGCAGGCCTTTCGCTTTAATCGCCTCGTCGGTGATGTCGCCGAACCTGACGACGGCAAAGCCTTTTTCCCGGAAAAGCCTGGCGACCTCCGACTTCCCGGAGCCGACCATGCCCACGATGGAGACGATTTTCACAGGTTCATTATAAGGGTTTGCCGCGGTAAATGACAAGGTTACCGGCCTAAGATTTTATATACGTTTGGCATATTTTTAACACTCACCCCCTTAGTCCCCCTCTCAAACAGGACTATATAGTTGGTGCTGGTTTTTTCTTTGTTTGAGAGGGGGAAATTAGGAAAGAGGGATTTCACCCCTCTTAGACGCCCCCCGTTTTTAGGGAATAACTCGTCGAGCAGCGGTCAGGGGGGAGGTGTCTTTCCGGCTTGTGGTATAATCAAAGAAATAAACGCAGGAGATTCACGACTGGAAGGTATTGATATAGCCCGCCGCGCGGTAGAAATCGCCAGCGATAAGCAGGCGTCGAATATTTTATTGCTGGACGTCCGCGATCTGTGCAGCTTCGCCGACTATTTTGTCATCTGCACCGGCGATAGCCAGCGGCAGGTCCGCACCATCCTCGACGACATCGAGCTGAGCCTGAAAAGGGAGGGCGTCCCGGCCCATCACCGCGAGGGCGCGGTGGACTCCGGCTGGCTGCTGCTCGACTACGGCGACGTCATCGTGCACATCTTCAGCCCCGAGGAGCGGGAATACTACAACCTGGACGGGCTCTGGAGCCAGGCCAAACCCGTGTTGCGGGTACAGTAAAAGCCGGCCCTAGCCGAAAAGCTCGGTCTTCTTGAAGAACAGCGCTATCTCTTTTTCCGCGTTTTCCGGGGAATCGGAGGCATGCGTGGAGTTGCGCTGAACGTCCAGGCCGTAATCTTTCCGTATCGTGCCGGGGGCGGCTTTTGCGGGATCGGTAGCGCCCATCAGGGCGCGGATCCTCTCCACCGCGTTTTCCCCCTCGAAGGCAGCGGCCACGATGGGAGTCGACGTAATAAAGTCGATCAGGTCGCTGAAAAAAGCTTTTCCTTTGTGGACGGCGTAGTGGCGCTCCGCCAGGGGGCGGTCCAGGCGCAGCATCTTGAGCCCCTTGAGCTTGAGCCCGGCCTGCTGGATCCGGCCGATAATCACGCCGGCCAGCTCTCGTTCCATGGCATCCGGCTTGATGAGCACTAAAGACCTTTCCATATTATCTCCCATCTAACTGAATAGTTTCTGCAAATCGACAACGCCGACTTTCTCCAGGCTGTCGACAATGAGGTCGGCATCTTTCAAGGCTTCTTCCGGGTGGCTGTTGGTAACCGCGAGGCATTTCATGCCAGCGTTTTTGGCGGCGGCCACGCCGGCTATCGCGTCCTCGATGACCAGGCAATGGGGTGGCTTGACTTCAAGTTTTTCCGCCGCCAGCAGGAATATCTGCGGACTGGGCTTGCCCTCTTTAGCCTCCATGCCGTGGACGACGGCCTGGAAACATCCGGCGATGCCCAGTCCCCGTACGATGAGGTCGACGTTCTCCGGCACGGCCGACGAGGCAATCGCCTGGCTAATACCATAATCGTGGAGGGCATTTATCAGCGACACGGCCCCGGGCAAGCTCTGGATATGGCCGGCCACGCGGCGGCGGTAATTTTGCTGCTTTTCGTCAGTAATAGCTTCGAGCTCTTCCGGCGGCAGGCGGTCGCCGAGGACGGCCTTGATAATGCTGTCGTGCCGCCGCCCGAAATAAGGCATGAACTCAGTCAGAGTATACGTCACGCCGTGCTTTTTAAAGACATCGCGCCAGGCCCGGTAATGATAGGCAGCGGTATCGGCGATGACGCCGTCCAGGTCCCAAATAACCGCAGCGAGTCGACTAGACATGGCGGCGGATCTCCCTGACCCTGTCCGGCCCGCCCGCGGCACTCCCGGCGATGAACTGCTTGGCGGAGGCCTCGGCGACGACCGTACCGTCATTAAGACAAACACTGCCTGCCGTCTCGATGAGCCGGGTGCTGCGGCGCGTGATCCAGGCGGTAACGACGAGGGGGACATCGATTTTAATCGGCTGCTTGATCCGGATACCGATGGTGGCGGTAAGGCAGGTGTGTCCGGTGGCATAGGCGATGTTGCTCATGGCCTCGTCGAGGAGGGTGCCCAGGATGCCGCCATGCAGGAGCCCCGGCCAACCCTGGTGGGTACGGTCCGGGGTGAACCCGGCGCGGATATTCGCGCCGTCCCGGGTGAATTTGAGCTTCAGGCCGATGGGGTTATGGCGCCCACAGCCGAAGCAGAACTCCTCATCGAGATCGGCGTTAAGGGTGACTTTAGGCAGGGCGATCATGCAGCTATCTCCGTTCCTAGAAATGCGACCATCCCGATTTATTAATTTTCACGGGCGTGCCCTCAGCATTAAAGAGGTCGATTTCGCCCGCTTTCCCGGCGGTAATCTCGCCGATGACGGTCACCGGGCAGTCGATTTCCGCCTTTATCCGGTCTATTTTTTTTATGCTGCCGGTGAAGAGCAGCTCGTAGTCCTCGCCGCCGGCCAGCGCCAGCTCCACCGCCTTTTCCCCGAAACTTGCCTTCAATGTCTGGTGAATGGGGAGTCGGCTGATCTCTAGGCGCGCGGCGGCCCGGCTGGCCTCGCAGATATGGCGGAGGTCGGCGAGGAGCCCGTCAGAGACATCGATGGCGGCGGTAATGCCTTGCCCGATCAGCAACCGGCCTGCGGTGATGCGGGGGACCGGATGCAGAAAGGCATCCCGCAGATATCTGGTCGAAGCCGCCTTCAGCTTAAGCTTTTTCATGAGCATCTCGCGGCCGCCGCCGGCGCTGCCCGGATACCCGGTCACGGCAATAGCGTCGCCGGGTTTCGCTTTATCGCGGCGGAGGATCTTATTCTCCGGGCTGCTCCCCAAGACGGTAATAGTGAGGGAAATTTGGGGCGCGCGGCTGATGTTACCGCCGACGATCGCCAATTTGAACTCCCGGGCGCAGTCGGTCAGGCCTTCGTAGAGGCGGGTGACTGCGTCCACCGGTGTAGCCGCCGGGAGGGCTAAAGCCACCAGGGCGTAGGCGGGCACGCCGCCCATGGCGGCGATATCGCTAAGGTTGATAACGAGGGACTTCCAGCCGAGCTCCGGCCAGGTGATGGTATCGAGGGAAAAGTGGACGTCCTGTATCATGGTATCGACGGTGGCCAGCTGAATGGAAGCGTCGCCGCGCCAGGCGGCGGCATCGTCGCCGATGCCGATGATCGGCCGGCCGGGTCCGAGGCGGTCGACCCCTTTATTCCGGACCATTTTCGCCAGGAGGTCGATCAGCCCGAACTCCCCCAGCCCGCTGACTTTCATAGCTAAAGTATAGCATATTCCAGGAACACCTGACTCATGACGGATTGCCCTGCCCCTTTTCCTGC
>JBFYTX010000004.1:0-13844 GCA_041300345.1 Dehalococcoidales bacterium
GGAAGGGCTTTAAAGAGTATTACGACGCCGCCAAAGCCACGAAAAAGCCCGGGATGTATGGCTTCCAGGCGGAAGGCGCCGCGCCGATCGTCCTCGGTCATCCCGTCGAAAAACCGGAGACGGTCGCCACCGCCATACGCATCGGCAACCCGGCCAGCTGGCAGAAGGCCGTCGCCGCCCGCGACGAGTCCGGCGGCATTATCGATACCGTCACCGACGACGAGATACTGGCTGCCCAGCGTATCATGGCCTCTGAGGCTGGCGTTTTCGGCGAGCCGGCCTCCGCCGCGCCCCTGGCCGGCCTCATCAAGCTGGCGAAGCAGGGCAGGAAGTTCCCGGACAAGGTCATCGTCTGCGTGGTCACCGGTAACGGGCTTAAAGACACCGAGACCGTCCTTAAAGCCGCCCCGAATATCCTGCAGCTTCCCGCCGACCTCAAGGCGGTGGAAAAAGCGCTGGGGTGGGGATAGAAAGGGAGTCTTAAGAGGGGGCGGAGCCCCCTCTTCGTTTATTTCCCCCTTCCCTTGCCAAGGGAAGGGAGTCAGGGGAATAGGTTATCAATAACCTCTCAAGGAGGCCGTATGATCGACCAGGAAAGAATAAAAAAGGCCGTTGCCGAGATCATTAAAGCCATCGGGGAAGACCCTGCCCGCGAGGGCATTAAAGACACCCCCCAGCGTGTGGCGGAAATGTACACTGAGCTCTTCCAGGGCATGGACAAAGACCCCAGGGAAGACCTTGAGGTCGGTTTTGAGCTCGGCCACCAGGAAATGGTGGTCCTTAAAGACATCCCCTTTTATTCTATGTGCGAGCACCATCTCCTGCCGTTTTTCGGGGTCGCCCACGTCGGCTATATCCCCAACTCGGAGGGCCGGATCGTCGGCATCAGCAAGCTCGCCAGGGTGGTGGAGACCATCGCCCGCCGGCCTCAGGTCCAGGAGCGCATGACGACGGACATCGCCGACGCCATTTTTTCCGCCCTCAACGCCGCTGCCGTGGGGGTGGTCGTCCAGGCGGAGCATATGTGCGTCATGATGCGCGGCATTAAAAAGCCCGGTGCCAACGTTGTCACCTCAGCCCTGCGGGGCACTTTCCACGGCAACGCCGCCCAGCGCGCCGAGTTCTTTTCACTGATTCAGGGAGGTAAATAATGGATAGACCCGCTCAAGCCCATGAAAAACTGGCTTCCCACAGCATGAACTGCGCGCAGGCGGTGCTGACGACTTTCAGCGAAGAGTTCGGTATGAGTAAAGACCTCGCCATGAAAATCGCGCGTGCTTTCGGGGGAGGGATGGAGCAGAGCAAAGGCGCCTGCGGGGCGGTCACCGGCGCCTACATGGTGCTGGGGCTGGCCCTGAAGCCGTCTGGCGACTACATAAAAGACCGGGCCCATATGGGTAAGTACATGGCGGAGTTCAATCGTAAATTTACAAAACTGCATGGCTCGCTCAACTGCACCGACCTTTCCGGCTATGATCTGAGTATTCCGGAGCAGGGCGCCGAGGCGTTCAAGAAAGGCGTATTTTCGGACGTCTGCCCCGGACTCGTTCATGATTCGGTTAAAATCCTTGAAGAGCTGCTCCAGCTCAAATAACACCGCCTCACCTCTATACTGAAAATCTATAGCGGGGTGTCTAAGAGGGGCGACAGCCCCTCTTTTTTTATTTCCCCCTCTCCGCCAGCGGAGAGGGGGATAAGGGGGTGAGTATTGAAAATCCTTGCATTTGACAAGCAGCCCTCAGCGGGCTAACATTCACCCGGTATATCCTTTTCCCCTGATATATTCAACAGGAGGCATGTGTTACATGGCAACGTGGCATGAATACGTCCAGAAAAACGGCAAAGTCCCGGACTGGCCTTACCCCATCAATTACGAAAAGATCAACGAGGTCGTCACCGACGTTCTGGTCATCGGCGGGGGCGTCGCGGGGCTGCAGGCCGCTATCAACGCGGCCAAAAAGGGCGTCAGGGTAGCTGTCGCCGAGAGAGGACATGCCAAACGCAGCGGCTCGGGAGGGGCGGGCGTCGATCACTGGCACGGCGCCGTTACCAACCCCTGCTCTAAAGTCACCCCGGAAATGTATACTAAAGCCTGCTACGACTCAATGCAGGGATGGACCGGCGGCCACGTACGCTACATTATCACCAAGGAGGGCTGGGACACCCTGCTCGACTGCGAAAAGATGGGCGTGCAGATAAGGGACGTCAGGGATGAGTTCAAAGGGGCGGAGTTCCGCGACGACGAGACCAAATTGATGTTCGCCTACGATTATCGCAGCCGGCATATCGTCCGCGTCTGGGGCTGGAACATCAAGCCGAAGTTGTATGAAGAGGCGCGGCGCCTGGGGGTGAATATCTTTAACCGCCTCATGCCTACCGCCCTGCTCACCGCCGGCGGTAAACAGGGCAACCGGGTGGTGGGGGCTACGGCTGTCAACACCCGCAACGGTGAGTTCTATGTGTTCAGGTCGAAGGCGACCGTCCTCTGCACCGGCGGCGCGGGGCGGCTTTTCCTCTTCGACCCCGAGATGACCGCCTCCGGGTCTATGTCCGACCTCAATAGCGCCGGGGTCGGGCAGGCGTTAGGCTGGAACGCCGGCGCCGAGTTTGTCTGTATGGAAGGCAGCGGCCCGAACCGGCTCTCCGGTTACTCCTACGCGCCGTACAGCATGGCCAACGCCCATAATACCTACCACGGCGTGCCGATCGTCGACGCCGACGGCAAGGAAGTGCCCTGGGCGGACGCCTTCAACCGGCCGATTGCTACTCAGCAGGGGCGTTTCCTTCCCTCGGAAGGACAGGACTTCATCCTCGGCGAGGGCATCGGCATCTCGCGCTACCTGCCGCAGTACCGCAACAACGACCTCGCCCGCGATCTCCCCGAGCGCATCCGGCGGGGGGAGTTCAAACTACCCCTTTATGCCGACCTCACCCGGCTCTCGGAGGCCGAGCGCCGCTGTATCTGGGGGATGATGGTCGGTAACGAAGGCAAGACTCGTATCCCCGTTTATTTAACCATGACGCAGGCCGGCTTCGACCCCGATAAAGACCTTTTCCAGGCGCCGGTGATGATGCCGGAAGGCTACGCCCACGCTAATTTCTGGGGCACGGGCATCAATACCCCGCCCACGGTCCGCGGGCCCGGCGGCGGCGGCTTCCTGGTCGATTGGAATCTCCAGACGAACCTCGAAGGTCTTTACGCCGCTGCGGGGGGTACTATCTTCGGCGGCGGCTGTCACGGCGAATCGCATACCACCGGCCGTTACGCCGGCCGTCACGCCGCCGACTACGCTAAGACCGCGCCTGACCCCGCGGCCGATAAAAAACAGGTGGAGTCCGAAAAGGCGCGCGCCTATCACGCCACGCGGCAGGGCAAAAGAGGCAACGGCTGGAAGGAGATCAACGTGGCCATCGCCCGCATCATGCGCGACTATTGCGGACAGTACAAAAACGAGGACACCTTGAATTTGGGACTGCGCCTGCTTCAGGAGCTCCGGGAGACCGAGCTGGCTTCGGCTTATGCCTCCAATCCACACGAGCTGGGACGCCTGCTTGAATGCTGCTCGCTAATCGACGTCGGGGAGCTGATGATGAAATCGTCGCTGGCGCGTAAAGCGAGCAACTCGATATTGGACTTCCGCCGCCTTGATTACCCCGGGATGGACCCGCCCGACTGGAATAAGCTGCTGCCCATCCGGCAGGAGGACGATAAAGCCGTGACCCGGGACCTGGCGCTGGACTTCCATCTTAAGGCACCCTATGCCGCCGACTACGCGGAAAACTATCAACGCTACTGCGGTATTTAGGTTAATAAGGACGGTGAACGTAAATGAGCGATAAAGCCTATATGGTGCCCAATCCGGCCACTCCTAACAAAGCTGTAGAGTTCAATCCGGATATCTGCATCGGCTGCAATCTATGCGTGGACGTTTGCCCCACCGATGTCATGATGCCCAACCCCGAGAAGAAGAAGGAGCCCATCGTCGTTTACCCCGAGGAATGCTGGTACTGCGGTAGTTGTGTCGAGGAGTGCCCTAGGCCGGGCGCCATCACCATGCTCCACCCCACCCAGCAGCGGATCTCGATGAACTGGAAGCGTAAAGACTCCGGCGAGCTGTTCCGCCTGGGCATGAAGAATCCCCCGCCGCCTAATAACCGGCCGCCGTCAGGGGGATAGATTGTCTACCTCACCCCCTCAGTCCCCCTCTCCTTTAAAGGAGAGGGGGAAGAAAAATGAAAAGAGGGACTTCGCCCCATCTTAAAATGCTCAGGGTTTTAGATATTAGGGTATATCCTGACGAACCTCACTATGTTTACCAGTTCTCCCTCCGGCACTTCTTTGTTTGCGGATAGCGCCATCTCGTAACATTCATGCGGACCATTAATTGTTACAATATCTGGGTCCCAGTCCCACCATATGGTATTGCTATCAATATAACGGTTAAGCACGACGCTGCCGTATGAGCCGTTTCCGCTATCGAACTGAAAATACTGGTAATCGTCTGAACTCGGCTTTAATAGACACAATTCAGGTCCCCATTCTATTTGCAGGGATATATCCGGCTTCTCAGAGGCGGTAATAAGCAGTTCGGCATCAGCATATGGATCTTGTTTGTATGTTAATTGTACGTCACTTATGGTATAACCTTCCGGGAGATAAGTCGGGATGGGTATATCTCTGCCAAAGGCTTGGGTAACTTCCCTCAATTTCTCCTTTATCGCTTCAGATAAATAATAATTCGTTGTTATTGTGGGTGTAACTGGTGTTGTTACAGAAGGGCTGTAGCTGGGATTGGGTGTAGTTGGTGACGTGGTTGGGTTGGTCGCGCAGGACACAATGAATATGAACGAGGCTATAATTGCTGATGAAAGCAATAATGATTTCTTTAATCTCATTGTGTCCCTCTCTGCACAGTGTATTACGCTGGAGTAAATAAGGCAATACATAATCGGCCGTTCAAGAGGGGCTGACACTTCTTTTTTTAACTCCCTGTTATTTCAAGAGGGAGATATAGGGGGTGAGGTAAAAAGCCGACCGTGACAAAATCCCCTTCCCTCTTTTCCTGTTTTTGGACATATACTTATACCGTAACTTATCGCGCATTTTAACAATTAAATAGGGTGGCACTTGCCATAAAGCTGGAAACGAATACCCGGTCGCTGAAGCTAACTATACATAAAGTCAGAAACGAATAACAGCTACGAAAATCTACGGTTTAGCTTCAAACTAAAAAATAAAAAAACGAAAAACGAATCACATTTACAGGTTTTGAGTTTTGACTTTTGATATTTGAGCTAATCTAAATATCTAATTTGGCGTACTTGGCGTGCGCCTGGATAAAGGCCTTGCGCGGCGGTACTTCCCCGCCCATCAGCATCCCGAACGTCTCGTCGGCCTTGGCGGCGTCCTGTATATTCACTTCCAGGAGTATGCGGTTGACCGGGTTCATCGTGGTCTCCCAGAGCTGCTCGGCGGTCATTTCCCCCAGGCCCTTGTAGCGCTGGAGCTCGGTCTTTTTCGAGCCGACGTTCTTCATTATCTCGTCTTTTTCCTGCTCCGTGTAGACCCACTTAACGCCGTCGCTCGTATTGATGCGGTATAGTGGCGGCTGGGCGATATATAAGTACCTGGCGTTGATGAGCTTGTTCATATGCCGGAAGAAAAAGGTCAGCAGCAGCGTGCGGATATGCGCGCCGTCAACGTCGGCATCGGACAAGAGAATGACTTTGTGGTAGCGTACCCTGGCGGTATCGAACTCTTCATCGATGCCGGCGCCGATGGCCGTCACCATAGTGCGGATTTCTTCGTTGGCCAGCATCTTGTCCGGGGCGGCTTTTTCCACGTTCAGGATCTTGCCCCGCAGCGGCAATATCGCCTGGAAGCGCCGGTTCCGGCCCTGCTTGGCCGAGCCTCCGGCGGACGGGCCCTCCACCAGGAACAGCTCACATTGCGCCGGGTCCCTCTCCGAGCAGTCGGCCAGAATACCCGGCAGCGTCCCGCTGTCCAGCCCGCTCTTCCTGATGATCAGGTCGCGTGCTTTGCGGGCGGCCTCCCTGGCCCGGGCGGTGGTGACGCACTTTTCGAGTATCTTGCGGGCATCGTCGGGGTGCTCTTCAAGGTATAATGCCAGCCCCTCGTTGACGGCGCTTTCCACCTGGCTCTTGATCTCGATATTCCCCAGTTTGCCCTTGGTCTGGCCTTCGAACTGCGGCTCGGACAGCTTGACGCTGATAATCGCGGTCAGCCCCTCCCTGACATCCTCACCCGTCAGGTTCGGGTCGTCCTCTTTAAGTATCTTGGCTTTCTTGGCGTAATCGTTGAGGACGCGGGTGAGGGCGGACCGGAAACCGGTCAAATGCGTGCCGCCGTCGATCGTATTGACGCAGTTGGCGAAGCTGAAAGCCGACTCGCTGAAGCCGTCGTTGTACTGTAATGCCACCTCGATGGTGGTGCTGTCGATGCTCCGGGTGATATAGATGGGGGTCGGATTGCGGACGGCGCGGTTACGGTTGAGATGGCGTACGAAACCGGCGATGCCCCCTTCGAAGTAGAACGTCTGGTCAAGATTGTGCTCCTCGTCGATGAGTATCATTTCCAGGCCTTTGTTGAGATAGGCCATTTCCCGGAGACGCTCGCATATGGTGCCGAAATCGTATTTATGCTCGGTGAAAATTTCCTTGTCCGCGAGGAAGGCGCTGGAAGTGCCGGTGCCTTCGGATTTCCCGATGACCTTCACCGGCGCCACCGGCACGCCGCGCCGGTATTCCTGATGGTAGAGTTTGCCGTTGAGCTTGACGTCGACGGTCATCCACTCGGAAAGGGCGTTGACTACCGAGGCGCCCACGCCGTGCAGGCCACCGGAAACGGCATAGGTCTTGCCGCCGAACTTGGCTCCGGCATGGAGCACGGTCATGACCGTTTCCAGGGCGGAGACCTTGGTGGTAGGGTGAATGTCCACCGGGATGCCGCGGCCGTTATCGGTGACGGTTACCGACCCGTCGGCTTTAATGACGACGACAATATGGTCGCAGTAGCCGGCCATCGCCTCGTCGACGCTGTTGTAAGCGATTTCATAGACCAGGTGGTGCAGACCGCGCTGGTCGGTGCTGCCGATGTACATGCCGGGGCGGCGGCGCACCGCCTCGCGCCCGCCGAGTACCTGGATATCTTCAGCGGTGTAATCGCCGTTGTTCTTCTTTGCTTTTTTAGGGGCGGCCGTTTCTGCCATTAGATGACCTTTCCGGTTATATGCGGGGAGACCTCTACGTTAACCGATAGTACGCTCATTTAGCTTACTAAATTATAGCACGATTTAGCTTCAAAGTAAAGCTGTAAAGGGGGACTTCTTTAAAAGCCGAACAAATATTCTTGTCCCGGATATTGACAAAACCCATGCCGGTGCTATAATTATATAGATTAGCAGTCGATTGATAGGACTGCTAAATATTGCGATTAAGAAAGGGGGGCGGTAGAAATGGGTAAGATCAGCACAACGCGCCGCTGTCCTAAGTGCGGCGGAAATCTATATATAGATAAAGACTACCACGGCTGGTACGAGCAGTGCCTCCAGTGCGCTTATATGCGCGACCTCAAGGTAATCTACGAAAACAGAAAACCGGTCAAACTTCTGGCGAAATAGCAGTCTATTCGATTTCCTCCTTCAAGACCGTCCTGTGGCTATTCCGATAGCTGCGACTGCTATTAACCGACCGGCTGCAACCAGAAAATAAGACTTTTCCCCACCTACATCTCTTCCTGAAGCTAGCAGACCTCTCCGCGGGTGTTTTGAGCCTGAAATGCCGGTGTGATATACTCGGATTAGAGAGCGGATCAGGAGAGAGGCATGTTGCAGAGGAGTGGCGGCAAAGTGGAAAGCGCTATCGCCGATGCCCAGCAAATGGCGGAGAAAATCGTCCGGAATGTGGATAAAGTGATGGTGGGCAAGACGGAGGTGGTGCGGCTGGCGGTGATCGCGTTGATCAGCCAGGGGCACCTGCTTATCGAGGACGCGCCCGGCGTCGGTAAGACCATGCTGGCCCGAAGCCTGGCGAAATCCATAAACAGCAGCTTCAAACGGATTCAGTTCGCCCCGGACATGCTCCCGGGTGATATTACCGGCGTCTCGGTCTTTAACCAGAAGCTCGGCGATTTCGAGTTCCGTCCCGGTCCCGTGATGGCGCAGGTGGTGCTGGCCGACGAGATCAACCGCGCCACCCCCAAGGTCCAGTCCGCCCTGCTGGAAGCGATGGAAGAGCGGCAGGTCACCGTCGACGGTGTCACCCGTAAGATGCCGATGCCTTTCCAGGTCCTGGCCACGCAAAATCCTATCGAGTACGAAGGCACTTTCCCCCTCCCCGAGGCCCAGCTGGACAGGTTCATGCTGCGGGTAAGCATCGGCTACCCCTCTCCCGCCGAGGAGATAGCCATCATCGAGCGACAGCAGTATATCCACCCCATTGAAGAAATCGACCACGTTGTAAACGCCGCGGATATCTTAACGCTCCAGGCGGCCGTCAAACAGGTATTCGTGGACGACCTGGTCAAGCAATATATCGTGGCGATCGTCGGGGCGACGCGCCAGCACCCGTCGATATACCTGGGGTCGTCGCCGCGCGGCTCGCTGGCCCTTTTCCGCACCTCCCAGGCGCGTGCCCTTTTAAATGGGCGCGACTATGTCCTGCCGGACGATATCAAAGCCCTGGCCGGGCCTGCCTTAGCCCACCGGACGATGTTGTCCTCGGCGGGGCAATCGCAGGGCAAAGACGGCAATGCCTCTATCGCCGAGATACTGGCGACCATCCCCGTCCCGGGAGCTCTGCCCCGGCGCTAGGCGGCTTTATTCCGCCGGCCCTTTATCCGATAACTAGAATATGAAACATCGCTGGCCCCTTATCGTCATACCGCTGCTGATCCTGGCCCTGTCCATGGCCGGGGGCTTCACGGTGTTCTGGCGTTTCTTTGTCTTCCTGGTAGTGCTGCTGGTGCTCAGCCGGATTTGGTCGCGCTGGAGCATCCGCGGCATCACCGTGCAGGCTAAAAAATCGGCCGGCCGCCGCTACGCCGGCGACTCGTTTGAAGAGGAGTATATAGTCTCCAACAAGAGCCGGATGCCGCTGGCCCTGGTCGAGGTGCAGGAGGATTCGGATCTGCCCGGTTATCAGAACAGGGCATCTTTTAACCTGCCTTCACACGGTTCCCACCGGTGGCAGACTCACACGCGCTGTTTACGACGCGGGCAATACCGCGTCGGGGTGCTCAACGTCAAGGTCACCGACCCTCTCGGACTCTTCCCGACCGTGGAACACCTGGGTGATCTGCAGGATGTTGTGGTCTACCCGGTACCGCTGGAGCTTCCGTTTTTCCAGGTGATACCCCGCCAGGAGCAGGGGCAGAACCTGCGCCGCTGGTTCGCCAGCGAGAATGGTCCCAGCGCCGCCCGCGTCCGCGAGTATGTCAGCGGGGACAGCCTGCGCCGTATCCACTGGCAGACTACCGCCCATACCGGCCGATTGGTCGTTAAAGAGTTCGACCCCGACCGCCTGCGCTTCGCCTTTAAAGAGATATGGTTCGTTCCCGATATGGCCGCGGCCACGCGGTCGGGCGAAGGCGACCTGTCGACCGAGGAATATAGCGTCACGATTGCGGCCTCGCTGGCGAAAAAATACGTCGACGGAGAAAAACGGGTGGGTCTCATTGCCTCCGGCGAACGGCCTCATATCTGCCTCGCCGGTGCGGGCAACCGGCAGCTGCAGAGCGTCCTGCGGGCGCTTGCCCTGATGAAAGCCGATGGTAAAGTATCTATCGACGACTTGCTTACCTTCCAGTCGGAGCGGTTCGCGGCGGGTTCGGTGGTCGTAATTATCATGCCTTCGGACAACGGCAACATCGCGCCGGCGCTGCGCCACGCCATCAACCGGGGCGTCACCGTTATCGTCGTCCTGCTGGACTCCTTGAGCTTCGGCGGCAAGAGCGCCGCAGCCGATTCGGCCCGCAGCCTTACCTCCGCCGGATTTCACGTTTACATCGTTAAGCGCGGTCAAGAGATACCGGCGGCTTTAGACAGCCGGTGGCTTTCGCCGACCGCACCCTATGTTGGAGCGCAGCTGAGCCGTGTTTAAATTGAAGAAAACAACGATGAAGCCCGCGGGCTCCGTAACCCCGCCGGACCGTCCGTTAAGGGAAAGGCTGGGCGACCGGGCTGAATTGTTTGGCCTGGTGTTGATGTTCGCGGCGCTGGAGATCGTCGTGCTGTCGCTGGAGCGCGCGCGGTGGATCACCCCCCAGCCCTCGCTGACGCTGGTGCTGGTCCTCGCTGTCCTGGTAGTCCGTCTTTTGACTCTCACCAGGCTCCACTGGACGGTAATTCATCTTTTGACTTTAGCCCTCGGCGCCGGGGTGACGTACTGGCAAGTGGCCGGCCTGCTTTCCCACCGGAATATCCTCTTTTTCGCTGTCTTTCTCACTTTCCTGACCTGGCTGATGGGCTATCTCTCCGCCTGGTTCTTCCTGCGCAGGAGGAACGCCTGGGTGGCGGTGATCCTGGGGGCTCTGGTGATACTGGTCAATCTCAGCAACCTCCCGGGCGGCTACTTCTGGTATTTCGGCCTGTTTTTTATCGCCGCCGTTTTCCTTATCGTCCAGACGCGCCTGGCCAGGGGACGTTCGCTTTCTGAGGAGGGCACCCGCCAGACCGGCCGCGGCGTGCTTTACTTCGTGTCCGCGCTGTTGTGTGTCGTGATGCTGGCGTCGGTAGTTTCCTGGGCGGTGCCGGCGGTGCGCATCCCGCCGCTCCAGACGATGATCGCCTCCAGGATATCATGGAAGAACGTTTTTGAAAGCTCGGCGTTCAATATTTTTGCCGAGGTCCCGTCCAAGCAGTCGCTCAGCACCAACAACATGCGCCTGACCCTGCCGTTCGAGGCTTCCTGGCACCGCGGGGACCGGGTCGATTTCTTGGTCAACGCCGGGAAGCCTTCCTACTGGCAGGTGCGCACTTATGATATCTATTCCGCCAGCGGATGGGAGAATAGCCCGGTCGAGGATTTCGACCTGCAGAGTAAGACCCCCTGGGAAGGCGCCGCGCCGCCTGCGGAGGCCGAGGAGGAAACCTATACGGTGACCCCCAGTATCCTGACAGACGTCCTGCTCACTTCCGGCAGCTTTATCTCGACCAACAAACCGGTCCTGGTGCAGGTCAGCGCCGGCGATATTATCGGCGTGATGGCCTCGCACGTCCTCAGCGCCGGCGAGAGCTACACGGTGACGGCGGCTATCGCCTCGGCTACGCCGCAGGAGCTGGACCGGGCAGGTAATAACTACCCGGCATCGATTTTACAGAGCTACCTCCAGCTGCCTGTAGATTTTCCCGTGAACGTTCGTCGGCTCAGCGCCAATCTGACCGCCAACGCTACCACGCCTTACCAGAAAGTGCTGAAGATCAACGAATATCTCTCTAGCATACCTTATAAAACGGATCTCGCCGTCCCGCCCCCCGGCCGCGACGGCGTGGAATATTTCCTGTTCGACCTTGAATCCGGTTTTTGTGTCCATTTTGCCTCGGCCATGGCGGTAATGCTGCGGGCCGAGGGCGTCCCGGCACGCCTGGCCATCGGCTATCTCCCCGGCGACCCCGGTGCTGAAGCAGGCCAGTATATTCTAAAAGACAAGTACTATCACGCCTGGCCCCAGGTCTATTTCCCTGATTACGGGTGGGTGGATATCGAAGCGACGCCCAGCGGCGAGGAGAGCACCGGGAGCGAGGTAGACCTGACTGAACCCGTCGTTTCCAGCGACGTTATCGGTCAGCTGCCGCAGTGGGATGTCTGGGCGGCAATGTACGGCATGCCCGGCCAGCCCGGAGTTGGAGGAGGCAGCGGGGGCGGGGACGGCGGCGCCGCCGCCGGGGGTGGATCGAACGCTTCCTTATTTCGCCCCTGGGACTATGCCGATGAGCTCGGGCTGGCGGTGTTTATTATCATACTCATCGCGCTTTTTGCCGTCGTGCTGCTGCTCTTATGGCTGGTGCTGAGGTCATCATTCTACCGTTGGATCTGGCGGGTCGACCGTTCGGAGCTGGCTTCAGCGACCTACAAAAAGCTTTGCCAGCTGGGCGCGATGGTGAAAATCAGCCCGAAGTCGCAGCAGACGCCCCGGGAGTATGCCGCCGTGCTGGCGGCGGAGTTCCCCGAACATTCGGAAGAATTGCTGGAGATCGCCCGGGCTTTCATGGAGAGGCGGTTCGGGGGGAGAGAAGGCAAGCTCGACCTTTTTAATGAGGCCAGGCTGCTCAAGGCGCGGCGCCGGCTCTTCGACCATATAACGGGACGACTCAACCAGGTGGAGAAGATCTTCCGGGGGCGGCTTTAATCGTTCAGCTTGCGGCGCCGACCGCCATGTGGGGCAGCGGGAAGTTGTCCTTCGACTCTATTACGATATCTTCGTCTTTAACGTCGACTACGACGTACGAGACGTAGGCGTTCTCTGTGACGCGGTATTCTGAGGCGTCTTTGATCTTGCCTTTTGCGTCTTTCAAATGCTCTTTAACGATCTTTTCCACTTCGTATTTGACGCTCTTGCCGGCGAAGATCTCCAGCCCCTCCCCCGCCTTTTCCGCCGCCATGATATCCGGTATTTCGCTAACGTCCTTAAGGATGTCGTCGATTATTTCCTTTTTCTTGATGGCGCATTTCACCGAGTAGACTCTCTCGAAGGTCTTAAATTCCTCGCGCAGGACTGCTTCGGACAACCTGTCCTCGATTCTGTCCTGGATGACGCGGCGTAAGGGCCGGGCGCCGTATTCCTCGCTATAGCCCTTCTCGCCCAGGAAATCCTTGGCGGCGTCGGTCACAGCCAGCTTCACTTCCTTGTCGGCCAGCTGCTTACTGACCGTCGCCAGGTTAAAGTCCACGATGGTGCGGATCTGCTCCCTGGTCAGGGTGTGGAACACTATAATATCGTCCATGCGGTTGAGGAACTCGGGGCGGAAACCGTACTTGGGCTCCTTCAGCTCTTTAAGCAGGTTGTCCTTCATCTTCTGGTAGGACTGCTCGCGGGTCTTGGCCTCCTCGCTGCGCTGCGCGAACCCCATCATCCCGCCCTTGCGTATGGTCTCCGAGCCGATATTGCTCGTCATGATGATAATGCTGTTGCGGAAATCTACCCGCCGCCCCTTGGCGTCGGTCAGGTGGCCGTCGTCGAATATCTGAAGTAATAAATTGAAAACGTCCGGGTGCGCCTTCTCGATTTCATCCAGCAGGATGCAGCTGTAGGATTTACGCCTGACTGCCTCGGTGAGCTGGCCGCCCTCGTCGTAGCCGACGTACCCCGGCGGCGCTCCGACCAGCCGCGATACGGCGAACTTCTCCATGAACTCGGACATGTCGATGCGTATCAGGGTGTCCTCGCTGCCGAACATGAACTCGGCCAGCGTCCGGGCCATCTCGGTCTTGCCCACGCCGGTCGGCCCCAGGAAGAGAAAGACTCCCATCGGCCGCCTTACGTCCTTAATGCCCGCCCGCGCCCGCCGGACGGCTTTGGAAATGGCGTTCACGGCCTCTTCCTGCCCCGCGATGCGCCGGTGCAGGACCTCTTCCATGTTGAGGAGCCGGCTGACTTCATCGCCGGTGAGCTGTATCACCGGCACCCCGCTCCACATGCTCACCACCTCGGCGATATCTTCCTTCCGCACCACCACCTCTTCCTGCTCCTGCTCGCTGCGCCACTCGGCCTCCAGCTGCTTTATTTTTTCGTCTATCTGTAGTTCGCGCTCCCGCAGCTCCGCCGCGTAGTCGTACTGCTGCGTTGCCAGGGCCGCGTCCTTGTCCTTGCGGATGTTATCGCCCTG
>JBFYTX010000031.1:0-3000 GCA_041300345.1 Dehalococcoidales bacterium
TGGGGCTGGAGCATGTCCCAAGGGTCCGGCTGTTCGCCGGTTAAAGCGGTACGCGAGCTGGGTTCAGACCGTCGTGAGACAGGTCGGTCTCTATCCTCCGTGGGCGCATGGAGATTTGAGGGGAGCTCTCTCTAGTACGAGAGGACCGAGAGGGAAGGACCTCTGGTGTGCCAGTCGTCCTGCCAAGGGCGCAGCTGGGTAGCTAAGTCCGGAAGGGATAAGCGCTGAAAGCATCTAAGTGCGAAGCCCACCCCAAGATGAGATCTCCCATCTTTCTTCGGAAAGAGTAAGACCGCTGGTAGACCACCAGCTTGATAGGCGGCGCGTGCAAGCACAGCAATGTGTTCAGCCTAGCCGTACTAATGGTCGAGGGCTTGACCTGCTTCAGGATTGGTATTAGATAGATAAATCAGAGACCCGCCGTAACAGGCGGGTCTCTTTGTTTTTAGGTAGTTTACTTGAGAAGGACGATAAACTCGTCTACCGATATATTAGCGCCGCCAATAATGGAACTTAATGTACCGGTATCGATACTCTTATGGTTGGGAACGACTACCTGGGCAAATGGACTATCCCTTCTTAACACAATATGACTGCCTTTACGGCGTTTAACGTAAAATCCGGCGTTACCCAATGCCCTGATGACTTCTTGGCCGGTAGTCCTCTGGGCAGCCTGGTCACCGGGCGGCAACCTCAAGCTCAATGGTGTCTCTGCCCACTTCTGTAGGTAATGGAATTCCATCCTCGATGAGGGCTTCTATGTAGGTTTCCATCGCCTCTTTGAGGTTATTTTGAGCTTCGGCTTTGGTCTTGCCCTGTGAAACACAGCCTTTCAGCGCCGGGGCGTAAGCCACGTAGCCTGATTCACTCCCTTTTTCAATAATAACCGTGTATTTCATATACCACCTCAGACACATCATATCATAGAAGGGGAAATAATTCTTACAAGGGCTTCAGGGGGTGAGGTAGAATATTCCTTATTCTATCTTCTCTACTTCACCCTGGCGCAGACTATTCAGAATATACTGGATCTCCGTGCTCCCCATCCCGAAGCGGTGCAGCGTATGCCGGATCATCTCCAGCGAACCTTCAAAAAACGGCAGGACGATCTCGGTAACGCCCACCCCCTTTAGTAAAACGACGTCGCTATCGCGGTGGACCCGCGCCACGATGTCCAGCTTCGGGTTGACCCTCAAAGCGTTGCGGGCGACCAGCTCGGTAGCCACGTAGTCAGGTATAGTGCAAATCAGCACGCGGGCCTTATCCAGGTCGGCGTGGGCGAGGATCTCCGGATTGGAAGCGTCGCCGTAAATACACGGAATACCGCGGGTGTTCAGCCGCGAAATGACCGTCGGGTCGAGGTCGATTACCAGATAGCTGAACCGCTGCTTTTCCAGCACCTCGGCCACTCTCCGGCCGATAGTGCCGTAACCGCAGATGACCGCGTGGCGCGCCAGCTCCAGGTCATGCACGCGGCCGCCGGGGTCGATATGGCCGGTAAGCCGGCGGGCGAACCACCGCTGCTGGCTTAGCCAGCGGTAAAGAAACGAAGTCATACTCATGAATAACGGCGTCAGGAACATCGTCACGATAGCGGCGGCGATGGTCAGGTCATACAAGCGCTCGGAAAACAGGCCCTCATCCCGGCCCATCAGTACCAGGATAAAGCTGAACTCCCCTATCTGTATCAGCCCCGAACCGACCATCAGCGCCGTCTTGTGCCCGTAGCCGAACAGGCGGGTGATCGCCGAGCTGATCACAAACTTCACCACGATGATCGCCCCCACCACGATAGCCACCGCCTCCCAGTTGGCGCCGATAAAATCGAGGTTGGCCAGCATGCCCAGGGAGACGAAGAACAGTGCCCCGAAGGTATCCCGCAAAGGGAGGATATCCGCGAAGGCCTGCCGGGCGTAGCCGGACTGGCTGACCAGCAGACCGGCGGCAAAAGCGCCGAAGGCCGCTGAAAGCCCCACGTAATAGGTGCCGAAGGCCGCCGCCAGGCACACCACCACCACCGTCAGGAGGAAAAGCTCGCGGGTGCGCTGGCCGGCCACCCTTTTCATCAGCCAGGGCATCCCCCAGTAGCCGAAGGCTAGCATCACAGCGACGAAGCCGATGGCCTTGCCCAGGGCGATGCCCAGCGCCGCCCACAGCCCGTCCGCCCCTCCCCCCACCGCTGGTATCAACACCATCACCGGCACCACGCTCAGGTCCTGCACCAGTAAAATGCCGAGCAGGATACGGCCGTGGGTGGTATCGAGTTCGCCGCGGTCCATCAGCAGCTTCAACACCACCATGGTGCTGCTCATGGCGATGATGAACCCGAAAAATGCCGAACCCGTGACGTTCAGCCCCACCCCGTAACCGAGCCCAAAACCCACCGCCGTCGTGAGGAGTATCTGGGCAATACCGCCGACGACGGCGACGCGCCCGAGCTTTAGTATCTCTTTAAGGGAGAACTCCAGGCCGATGGCGAAAAGCAGCAGGATAACGCCGATCTCCGCCAGAGAGTGGATGGCGTCTGTATCGTGGATGAACTTGAGGCCGTGGGGACCGAAGGCCACGCCGGCCGCCAGGTAGCCAAGCATGACGGGGAGCCGCAGAAAACGCGCCAGTATGCCGCCGACGATGGCCGTCACCAGCACGATAAGCAGGTCAAACGCGATGCCCAGGTTTTCCAATACTACTCCCGGAGAAAAGGAGCATCCAAGTTATTTTAACATGAATTCAGGGCAAAGCAACGGTTGAGAATCGATATTAAGAGAGAGGCAGAATATTACCGGTAAAGCGGGCAGACCTACGCGGTCGCGTGGGGCCGGGAGGCGGGGCGGGCCAGCGACTGGCACACAAGCCCCACCAGACTGAGCGCGGTAAAGATGATAAAGCCGGTCCGGACGCTCGCCAGGAAGTCCGGGTAGCGCGCCGGGGTGATCTCCGCCCCCCCGATATAGAGAGAGAACAGGATCATCACGATACCCATGCTGACCATCATTCCGG
>JBFYTX010000169.1:0-6605 GCA_041300345.1 Dehalococcoidales bacterium
TGCTCTTCCGATCTTTAGTAGTATCCACCGGGGCGTCTAAGAGGAGTGCAGACCCCTCTTTCTATCTCCTCCCCCTTTCAAACAAGGGATATTTCGAGAATAATTCATAAAACTGTTTGAGAGGGGGATTAAGGGGGTGAGGTTATCTTTATCGGCAAATACAAATGTTATAAACTGTTTGCTTAATGCCCCCCGGTAATATACACTTTTACTATTAGTATTCGGAAATTTGTCTGGAGGTGTCTCGATGAAAGCTAATGACCTGATTGCCATAGCCCTGGAAGAAAGCGGCGAGTACGTGTCCCGGGCCATCCAGGGTCTCTCCCAGGATGACCTGGCGTGGCGCCCTAAACCCCACAGCAACTCTATTGCCTTTCTGATGTGGCACCTTACCCGCGGCGAAGACCTGTGGATCAACCGGGTTCTCCTCGGCGGGATGGAGCTTTACGAGTCCGAAGGCTGGTACAAGAAGTTCAAGACCGAGCCCCAGGATTCGGGTTTCGGTTACGATGTCTCCAGGCTTGATTCGTGGCCGGTACCGCCCCTTTCGTTATTGAAAGAATATGCCGCCGCCGTCCGGAACAAGACACTCGTCTACCTGAAATCGTTGACCGACGTTAAAATGGATGAGCCCCGCGATTTCGGCTGGAGGAAGGGCACGGTCGGTTCGGCGCTCTCGCACGTGGTCAATGAGCTCGCCGAGCACGGCGGCCAGATCGGTTATATCAAGGGCATCATGAAGGGCATTGAGCCCCTCCCGCCTCCCCCGCCCAAGAAGTAGCAGCTTGACATAACTATAAGAGTGAGTCCAGGCTGTCAGCGGCGTTTTTTTCTTAAAATACGAACAATATGCCGTCACCTCATTTACATAAGCAGCTATTATTGCTAAAATTACTCCGTAAGCTATTGGGGAGATAATCTGATGGCAGACAGGTACGACCCGCAGGAAATCGAGAAGAAGTGGCAGCAGAAGTGGGCCGACGATGATCTTTATAAGGTCAGGGACGACGACCCCCGCCCCAAGTGGTATTCGCTTACCATGTTCCCCTACACCTCCGGCGACCTCCATATCGGCCACTGGTATAACAATATCCCGGCGGATGTCCACGCCCGCTATATGCGCATGCGGGGCTATAACGTGCTGCACCCTTACGGCTTCGACGCCTTCGGACTGCCGGCGGAGAACGCTGCCATCAAGCGCGGCATCCATCCCTTCAAGTGGACGATGCAGAACATCTATAACATGCGCCGCCAGGTCAAGAGCATCGGCGCTGTTTACGACTGGTCCCGGGAGATCATTACCTGCCTGCCGGAGTACTATAAATGGACCGAGTGGTTCTTCCTGAAACTCTACGAGGCCGGGCTGGCTTACCGCGCCCGCGCCCCGGTTAACTGGTGCCCCGATTGCCAGACCGTCCTCGCTAACGAGCAGGTGGTGGGGGAGGGCGTCTGCGAGCGTTGCGAGACCCCGGTCATCCGCCGCGACCTCGAGCAGTGGTTCTTCCGGATTACGAAGTACGCCGACGAGCTTTTGAATTTCGACGGCATCGATTGGCCGGAGCGGATCAAGAGCATGCAGCGCAACTGGATCGGCAAGAGCTTCGGCACGGAGATTTCTTTCGCCCTTGACCATCCCGGGGTGGCTGAGAAAGAGATAAAGGTTTTCACCACCCGCCCCGATACCGTCTTCGGCGTAACCTTCATGGTGCTGGCGCCGGAGCACCCGCTGGTCGCCGGGCTGACCTCTCCTGAAAAGAAAGCCGAGGTCGAGGCGTATGTCTTGAAGTCGCGCCGCCAGAGCGAGATCGAGCGTCTTTCCACAGAAAAGGAGAAGGACGGCGTTTTCACCGGGGCTTATTGCGTCAACCGGCTCAACGGTCAAAAAGTGCCCATCTGGATCGCCGACTACGTCCTGTTGAGCTACGGCACCGGCGCGGTGATGGCTGTGCCCGCCCATGATGAGCGCGATTTCGCATTCGCGAAGAAGTATCGCCTGCCGGTACCGGTAGTGATTTCGCCGCCTGACTGGGACGGCCGGGACCTTAAAGAGGCGTATATTGAGCCCGGCACGATGGTAAACTCCGGTCGGTTCGATGGCTTGCCCAGCCAGCAGGGCATCGACGCCGTTACCGCGTACCTGGCGGAAAAAGGCTGGGGCAAGCGGACGGTCAGCTATAAGATCCGCGACTGGCTGATCTCCCGCCAGCGCTACTGGGGCGCGCCCATCCCCATCATCTACTGTAAGAAGTGCGGCACCGTCCCCGTGCCGGAGAAAGACCTCCCCGTGCTCCTGCCTGAGGACGCCGAGTTCAAGCCTACCGGCGAGTCGCCTCTGAAATACCATCAGCAGTTCTTCAATACTAAATGCCCTAAGTGCGGCGGCCCGGCCGAGCGCGAGACGGATACCATGGATACCTTTGTCTGTTCTTCGTGGTATTTCCTGCGCTATACCAGCCCCCACTATGAGAAGGCCGCCTTCGACAGCGCTAAAATGAAGCACTGGCTGCCGGTGGACTTTTATACCGGCGGCGCCGAGCACGCCGTGATGCACCTGCTTTACGCCCGCTTCTTCATCAAGGCTATCCGCGATATCGGCATCGTCGATTTCGATGAGCCGTTTTTGCGTCTTTTCAACAACGGAATAATCCTCTCCGGGCACGAGAAGATGAGTAAATCCAAGGGCAACGTCGTTAACCCCGACGATTACGTGAACAGCCTCGGCGCCGATACTCTGCGCGGCTATTTCATGTTCCTCGGCCCCTGGGACCAGGGCGGCGAGTGGGACGATAGCGGCATCAGCGGGATGAGCCGCTGGATGAAGCGCATCTGGACGCTGGTCCTGGACGATTATAAATCTGCCGGGAGCCGGGGCGACCTCGAGCTTGCCCGCTTTACCCACCGCACCATTAAGAAGGTGACCGAAGACATCGAGAAAATCCGCTTTAACACTATGGTGGCGGCCCTGATGGAGTTCACCAACTACCTGGGCAAGGTCAAGGATGAAGGCAGTGTCGGTAATCCTGCCTGGGACTTGGCCATTAAAACTCTGTTACTGCTCCTGGCCCCCACCGCCCCCCATATCTCCGAGGAGCTCTGGCATCGCGCCGGTTACGATTACAGCATCCACAGCCAGCCGTGGCCTCACTGGAATGAAGACCTGGTTAAGGAAGAGGAGATCACCCTGGTGGTGCAGGTCAACGGCAAGGTAAGGGACAGGATCGCCGCGCCGGCGTCCATTACCGGGCAGGAGGCGGTGCAGACGGCCCTGGACTCCGCCCGCGTGCAGCCGTATTTGGAGGGCAAGCAGGTCGTCAATAAAATATACGTGCCCGGCAAGCTGGTCAACATCGTGGTGAAATAGGGTCTTCCCCCTTCCTTTTCTAAAGGAAGGGGGTCAGGGGGATGGATTCATCTGACTATGAAACTAGCTTTTATCGGCGGGGGCAATATAGGGGAGGCCATGCTCGCGGCAGTCCTGGAAAAGCGGCTGGCGGTCGCGGCGGATATCGCCGTCAGTGACATCTCGGAGCCCCGCCGCGCATTTCTGAAAGATAAGTACGGCGTCACTGTCACCGCCAACAGCCGCGCCGCCGTCGCCGGAAAGGACGTCGTCGTCCTGGCGGTCAAGCCGCAAAACGTCCCGGAAGTCCTGGCCGGTTTAAAAGGCAATATCGATCCTTCCCGGCTCGTGTTATCTATCGCCGCCGGCGTCGGTATCAACACCATATCTCATGGCCTCGCTCACGATAATGTCGTCCGCGCCATGCCTAATACCCCCGCCCAGGTCGGCTTTGGTATGAGCGGCTGGACGGCCGCCGCGGCCGTTACGCCCGCACAAAAGGGACAGGCTAAGGCAATCTTGGCCGCGATGGGCTCGGAGATCTATTTCGATGATGAAACCTATCTGGATGCCGTCACCGCGGTCAGCGGCAGCGGCCCCGCCTATTTTTTCCTCTTCGCGGAGTCGCTTATTGACGCCGCCGTAGAAATCGGTATCTCCCGGCCTGACGCCGGGCGGCTGGTTCAGCAGACCATGCTCGGTTCGGCTCAGTTGTTACTAAAGTCCGGCCAGTCTCCCGCCGACCTCCGCCGCGCGGTGACATCCAAGGGCGGCACTACGGAGCGGGCTTTGAACGTCTTCGAAGAGGTCGGCCTCGCCAGTCTGATCTCCGCGGCCATCCGGGCGGCCCATCGCCGTGCTAAAGAGCTGGGCGAGCAGCCTTAGCTGAGCTTTTGTTGTGGCTCACCTCCACTGTCCTCTTTCCCTTATTTGTCACCGGGGCGTGGTAATCTCACTTTCTCGTTATTCCCGACCTGATCGGGAATCCATCCCCTTTATCCCTCCGCCTCCCTTGTTTGTAACCTATCCCCCTTTTGTCCCCCTTCCCTTCGGATTAAGGGAAGGGGAATAATAAAAGAGGGGTTGAGACCCCTCTTAAACACTCCGACCAACGATATCATACCGACGAGAGTCGGGGTCCAGTCCGTTGCCTTCTCTCCTTTCGGGGCTGCGATAAAAGTGAAAGGACAAAAAGGGAGTGCGCCAGCGAGAGGGGCGTTAGCCCCTCTAAAGACTCCACCCCCTCTCCGTCGACGGAGAGGGGGCAAGGGGGTGAGGTGTAATAGAAAATAATTCTCGATAATGACCCGTTTATCCTATTGACGTCCCGCCTTTCCGGATGTAAAATGCTCATATGAGCTGGCTGGATATCGTCATTATCATTATCATCGGTATTTCGGTCTTTAATGGGCTACGGACCGGCCTGATCAAAATGCTCTTCACCCTGGCCGGCATCTTCCTGGGGATATTTCTGGCCGGCCGGTTCGCCGACGATTTTGCCGGTGTTCTTACCTTTATCCCCGATGACTGGTCCAAGATCGCCGCTTTCGCCATCATCCTGGTCGCGGTCATGATCGTCGCGTGGATACTCGGGACGGTATTAAGCAAACTGATTTCGCTGGTGCTGCTGGGCTGGGTCAACCGGATCGCCGGCGCTGTCCTCGGCCTGTTCGTGGGTGCGCTTATCTGCGGCGCCGCCCTGGCTATCTGGGTCAAGTACCTGGGTATCGGCGATGCCGTGGCCGGTTCGGCCCTGGCGAACTTCCTGCTGGACAAGTTCCCCATCGTCCTCGGGTTCCTGCCCTCGGAGTTCGACTCCGTTCACAATTTCTTCGACTAGTCGCGGCTGACTTCGCGCGGGTTTCTTAGGAGAAAAATTTCCCCCGGTCTATTGTTTCAGGGGGCAGAAGTTTACATAAAATAAGCGGGTGATAGCGGGCGCGGTTTTCGAGATGCGGCGCCCGCTATCTTTTTATGCGGAGAGATATCTGTTATTTCTGGCGGGGGTGGGCGGGGTCGGGCTTGGGTGCATCCACGGGGCAGATTTCCGCGCACTTGGAAGATTCAAAGTAACCCACGCACTCGACGCACTTATTCGGGTCGATGACATAGGTTGTTTCTCCCTCGCTGATGGCCTGTACCGGGCATTCCGGCTCGCAGGCCCCGCAGCTGATGCACTCGTCGGTGATCTTGTAAGCCATTCGTCTTTACCTCCTGAGTTTATCCCGGGAATTGTTCGGTCAGCGGCAATATGTCAGCGCGCGTTCTTTTTCATCACGCCCTTCTTGACCAGGGCGTCGGCGATGTTTTTCGGGACGAGGCTGTGGATATCGCCCCCCAGGCTGGCGACCTCTTTGATCAGGCTGGCGCTGAGGAACTGGTATTCCTGGCTGGCCATGAAGCAGACGGTCTCCAGGCCGGGCGAAAGCATCTGGTTCATCATCGCCATCTCGAACTCCCACTCGAAGTCGCCGATCATCCTGAGCCCGCGCACCAGCACCTGGGCCTTGACCTCCCGGGCGAACTCCACCGTGATGTTGGCGTACGGTATTACTTCAACTTTGGGCAGGTGCTTCGTCGCCTGTTTGGCCAGCTTTACCCGTTCATCCAGGGGGAACAGGATGTTCTTTTCCGGCGTGGCGAAGATGCCGATGATTATCTTGTCGAAGAGCTTCGAGGCCCTGGTGGCGATGTCGATATGCCCGTTCGTGATAGGATCGAAACTGCCCGGGTAGAGAGCGGTAATCAAGACTTGGCCTCCTTGCGGTAGATTGAAATGCAGCTGTCGCCGTGGCGGTGCTCTTTGATGAGGCTCAGTGAGGCGTAGCCCGGCTCGAGCGGAAAGTGCGGTGAGTGCGTTACCATGACGGTTGTCTTGTTCCCTGCCAGGCCGGAGCCCGCCAGCTGCGTGATGAAATCGCCGATTGTCCTGTCTGCATATGGCGGGTCCATCAGTATAACGTCATACTCCTTGTCGAGATAACCGAGCGCTTTGGCGGCGCTGCAGCAATAGACCTTGGCCTGTGCTGACAGCCGCGTTTTCTCCAGGTTCTCCCTGATTATACCACAACATATCGGCTCTCTTTCAACAAAGTCCACCCATCCTGCCCCCCGGCTCAACGCTTCGATACCCAGCGCCCCGCTCCCGGAAAAAATGTCCAGTACCAGCGACCAGTCGTCGGCGATGCCCTCCAGGATGGAAAAGATGGCCCCGCGCACCAGGTCGGTGGCCGGCCTTGTCCTGGTCCCTTTCGGGAACTTCAGG
>JBFYTX010000073.1:0-2650 GCA_041300345.1 Dehalococcoidales bacterium
GCAGGTCCGCCACCAGCACCGTGACCGCGCGGCCGCTCAGGTGCACCCGATCCCCCCGGACGCTCACCCCGACCGCCCCGCCGCGCGCCGAAGCCTGGTAGGCGACCAATTCGGTCTGCAGTCAAAGCGGCTGCGGCCGAAATAGGTGGGGGTCGCTCCGAGCGCCTCGGCCAGGCCGGCCGGCATCGCCTCCGGCTCATCCGGGGTAGCGGGGAAGTCCAGCTCGATCGCATTGCCCTTGCGAACGGTTTGTCCGCGAATGCATCAACCTGATAGATCTTCATGGGTTGGCTTTTTCCAAAAGAGCCTTACGTTGGCTTATCGTAAACAAACTATAATAAGGATCATACCATGTCCATTATTACCATTTCCAGAGGCTCCTACAGTCGGGGAAAAGAGGTGGCCGAAAAACTAGCCCGGAAACTAATGTATGATTGCGTTTCCCGAGACATTCTCCTGGAAGCCTCCGACGAATTCAATATCCCGGAAATAAAGCTCGTTAGGGCGCTTCATGATGCCCCAACGGTCCTCGAACGGTTTACGCATGGCAAGGAACGATATGTCAGCTATCTCCGCTCCGCCCTCTTGCAGCGCGTTCTGAAAGACAATGTCGTCTATCACGGTTTGGCCGGGCAGTATTTTCTTCGGGATATTCCTCATGTCCTCAAAGTCAGGATCACTGCCGATATGGAAGACCGGGTTAAGGAAGAGATGAAAAGAGAAAACATCTCAGCTGAAGAGGCCCTGTACATCTTGAAGAAAGATGACGAAGAACGCCGTGGATGGGGCCTTAAAGTTTACGGCACGGATACATGGGACGATAGACTGTATGATATGGTCCTGCATATCAAAAAGTTAACGGTTGAAGATGCGGTTGAAATTTTATTTGAGACAGTTCAAAAGCCCATTTTTCAAACAACACCGGAATCCCATAAAATTATCAGTAACTTAGCTCTATCGGCCAAAGTGCAGACGAGTTTGATGAAAATTGCCCCGATGGTCAAAGTCACGGCCGATGATGGAGTCGTCATTATCGGTAATATAGACGATTCCTTAACCGTCAAAAAAGAGGTCTTGGCTGAGATAAAAAAACGTGCCGGGAATGTGGAAGGCGTTAAAGAGATAATATTTGCTTTAATTGCAGCAAGGGAACAAAACAATCATATAAACCCGTTCCACAATATCGGGTAACAATATGAGGTGAGGCGCCGTAGTTCTCGCCATCCTCCCGCATGGACGATGGGGGCGGCGGCGATCAGGCCCCGGCAACTGCTTCTTTCCTGTACCCCGAATTCTTGAGCCCTCGCCACCTGAGTCGTTACGAAAAAGGAATCTATTTGATGCCCGAGCGCATGAAGCTTTGGACGAACTGACGCTGGAACAGCAGGAAGGCGATCAGCAGCGGCGAGACGGCGAGCAGGGTTCCGGCCGAGATGACGGAGAAGTTGACCCCTGACTCGGGCGCGCCGAAGATGGAAAGCCCCACGGTGAGCGGCCGGGTGTGGGTCGAGTTGGTGATGACCACCGGCCACAGGAAGTTGTTCCAGTGGTAACTCACCGAGACCAGGCCGTAGGCGAGGTAAGTCGGCCGGGCCAGCGGCACGTAAACCTTCAGAAGAATGGAGAACCACCCCGCGCCCTCGACCCGGGCCGCGTCCTCCAGTTCCCGGGGCACCTGTTTAAAGGCCTGGCGCAACAGGAAGATGCCGAAGGCCGAGCCCATATAGGGCAGGCCGATCCCCAGAATCGTATCCACCAGACCTATTTTGCTCGTCGTCAGGTAGTTCTGGACGATGAGCACGTCGGGCATGATCATGATCTGGATCAGCACCAGGATGAAGGCGGTCTCCTTGCCGGGGAATTCGAAGCGGGCAAAGGCGTAGGCCGCCAGGGTGCACAGGACGATCTGGCCCGTCAGCGTCATGCAGACCAGCATGAAGGTGTTGAGAAAATACCGCGCAAAGGGCGCCACATTCCAGGCCGAGCGGAAGTTGTCGAGCGTCAGCGGCGAGAGCAGGTCGAAGCGGCTGACGAAATCCATGGGGTGGAACGCCGCCCAGGTGGCGTAGAGCAGCGGGGCGGCCCATATGAAGGCCAGCAGCCAGGCCGCCGCCACTTCAAGGTAATGCCCCCAGTCGGATTCCCGGATCATCATCGTGCCACGTGGGCCCCTGGCCCCTCGAGCTCTGGAGCCCTTCTCATTGATAGTGGACCCGTTTCTCGATGTAGTTGAACTGTGTCACGGCGAGCGCCCCCAGGATGAGCAGGAGCACCACGGTGAGTGTCGAGGCGTAGGCCGTGTCCCAGAAGCCGAAGGCGACTTCGTAGATGTAGTACAGCAAGAGTGAAGAGGCGTTGTCCGGCCCGCCCTTGGTCAGGATGAAGATGTGGTCCACGAGCTTGAAGGAATTGATCGTCGAGTTGACCAGGACGAAGAGCGTCGTCGGCATCAACAGCGGCAGCGTCACCCGGCGGAAGAAGTACCAGCGCCCGGCGCCTTCGATGAGGGCCGCCTCCTCGAGCTCGGGCGAGATGCCCTGCAGGGCCGCCAGGTAAAATATCATGAAGAAGCCGGCATCCTTCCAGATCGCCAGCACCATCAGGCAGGCGAGGACCGTGCGGGGGTCACCGAGCCAGCTGTGGCTGGGAA
>JBFYTX010000076.1:0-3200 GCA_041300345.1 Dehalococcoidales bacterium
CCCGATGTACATAGAAATTTCCGCCGTATCGGCATAGGCATCGAGTTCCGACCATGGACTTAAAGACGCCCAGCCGATGATATGTTTATCATACTGGGCTACCAGGACAGGATGTCTGGAGTCGTGGCGGGAGAACCATGTTTTCCGGTCTTTGAGGGTCTTGGGACCAACATCGAAGGTGGTGTTGGTATGGAGCACGGCCTGGTTATAGATATCGGTAATGGCGCGCAGGTCGCCCAGGGTCGCCGGCCGGATAGTCAGCTTCATGTTAACGCCCATTTCCTTAGACAGACAGCTCTCTACGGGCGATGCGGCATTTCTCCGCCTTGATGATCGCGACGATGTCCGCGACGGCCTGGTTGATCTCGCCGGGATGGTTCACCACCACATAGTCGAACATGGGCAGATGCCGCATCTCTTCGGCGGCGGTCTTTATTCTTAACTCCAGCGTATCGGAGGTCTCCGTACGGCGCTGCTTGAGTCGTTTCTCCAGCTCTTCAATATACGGCGTTACCATGAAGATAAACACCGCCCCGGGGAAGATTCTCTTGATCGTGGCCGCGCCCTGAACGTCTATCTTGACGATGACGTCCTTGCCGGTTTGCAGTGCCCGGCGGACCGGCTGCTCAGGTATGCCGTAGTAGTTGCCGTAGACATTGGCCCATTCCAGCAACTCGCCCCGGTCGATGAGCTCCTGGAACCGGGCCGGGGTAACAAAATGATAATCAAAGCCGTCCTTCTCGCCGGCGCGGCGAGGGCGGGTGGTGGCGGAGATGCTGATATGAAGCGGAATGTCCGAAAGCCTCAGGCCGGCCAGGACCGCATCTTTGCCGGCGCCCGAGAGGCCGGAGAGGACTATCAGGAGAGGGCGGGGCGGGGGAGCGAGGGGCGGGGAGTTCTCAAGACTCATCGTTATTGTCATCCTGTTCCGGCTTAGGAGAATCGCCCGGGCGGGCGGTCTGGAAGCGGTTGGCAATGGTCTCCGGCGCGAGGGCGGCCAGGATGATATGGCCGCTATCGGTGAAGATTACCGACTTGGTCCGCCGGCCGCTGGTCATGTCGATGACCTTGCCGCTGCTTCTTCCTTCATGGATGGTACGTTTGGTGGGGGCGGAGTTGGGGGAGGCTATCGCGATGGCCCGGCTTATGGCCAGAATGTTGCCGAATCCGATGTGGACCAGTTCAATACCCATATCGTCACCTCGAAGTTTTCCACGGGAACATAATACCGGCTCTAATAAATACGAAAATCCCGTTTAACAGATATAAAAATACAGGATAACCCGCCTTGCGGAAAAAGCCCTCCCATAACGTATCACTTGTCCCCGAGCTTGTCAAGGTCTCTACAGGGTTAGATACTTACACGTCAGGTTAATAATACCTCACCCCTTGTTCCCCTCTCCAGCCTGTTTTTTAAGCTAAGCCGTTGATTTTATGGCTGGAGAGGGGAGTAATATAGAGAGGGGGCTCCGCCCCCTCTCAAATTCTCTCCCCCTTTCAAATAAGGAATATTTCGAGCGTAAACAATAATACTGTTTGAGAGGGGGACTAAGGGGGAGAGTCTGCAGAATCTTTTGATTCCAGAGTGTGTAATTTCGCTTTAGTATATGAAATTTTTATGCCCTTTACACGAAAAATTAAGAATTGCCCCTTTTCATATCAAGAGCGTTGTGCTAGAATGATAAAGTATCCAAGCAGGTCATTAACAATTTAACAATAGGCTCTGAATGCCTCCTGGTGGTTAGAGCGGGGTGGCACCACCCGTTCCCATCCCGAACACGGAAGTGAAACGCCCCAGCGCAGACGATACTGAGGGGACAACCCTTTGCGGAAAATATGCCACTGCCAGGAGGCTTAAATACATAGAGCCCGGCTTAAGAGACGATTATCGCGCCATCTCTTGCTTTGCCACCTGCTTTATATTAAGATTAAATCGGAAGGACATCTCTACCGGATAAAGTAGAGTCGGGAAGGGGATATGGCCAGCAGGTTTGAAAAGTTTTCCGAACGGGCCCGCCGCGTGCTTACCATCGCGCAGGAAGAAGCGCGTAACCTCAACCACAGCTACATCGGCACCGAGCACATTTTGCTGGGACTGGTACGCGAGGAAGAAGGCGTGGCCGCCAGAGTCCTCACTAACCTGGGCATCGGCCTGAGCAAAGTCCGTTCGGCGGTAGAATTCATCATCGGCCGCGGGGAAAAACCCAGCGCCGGCGAGACCGGGCTGACCCCCAGGGCCAAGAAGGTCATCGAGCTCGCTATCGACGAAGCGCGGCAGATGGGCCATAACTATATCGGCACCGAGCACCTGCTGCTCGGCCTTTTACGAGAGGGCGAAGGCGTGGCCTCGAGCGTCCTCGACAGCTTCGGTATCACGCTGGAGAGGACCCGCGCCGAGACCGCCCATATTTTAACCCAGGGGGCGCCCAAAGCCAGGATGCCCCGCACCAGCAGCCGGACGCCGGCCCTGGACCAGCTTGGCATCGACCTCACGGCAGCGGCGAGAGCCGGCAAGCTCGACCCCGTCATCGGGCGGCACAAGGAAATCGAGCGGCTCATCCAGATACTGAGTCGGCGCACCAAGAACAATCCCGCCCTTATCGGTGAACCGGGCGTAGGCAAGACCGCTATCGTGGAAGGACTGGCCCACAGGATAGTCTCCGGCGACGTCCCCGAGACACTCGAAGACAAGCGCCTGATAGCCCTTGACATGGGGTCGCTCGTGGCCGGAACCAAGTACCGCGGCGAGTTCGAAGAGCGTTTAAAGAAGATCATCGACGAGATCAAGACCTCCGGCAACTGCGTCATTTTCATCGACGAATTTCATACCATGGTAGGCGCCGGCGCCGCCGAGGGGGCGGTCGACGCCGCCAACATTTTGAAGCCTTCTCTGGGGCGCGGCGAATTACAATGCATCGGTGCCACCACCCTGGATGACTTCCGCAAATACGTGGAAAGAGACCCGGCCCTGGAGCGCCGCTTCCAGCCGGTGCTGGTCGAAGAGCCGTCAGTCGACGAGACGATGGAGATCCTGCGCGGCATCAAGGAGCGCTACGAGCAGCACCATCACCTGACCATCAGCGATGAGGCCCTGACCACCGCCGCCACCTTGGCGGCGCGCTATATCCCCGACCGCTTCCTGCCGGACAAGGCCATCGACCTCGTGGATGAGGCGGCCTCACGGGTTAGGATTCGGCACC
>JBFYTX010000084.1:0-3878 GCA_041300345.1 Dehalococcoidales bacterium
CTCACCCCCTCCATCCCTCCCCAGCAACCAAATCCAAACAGTATTGGTAAAAAGGCCACTTTACTAAAGGTAAAAACGATGGTATAATATATTGCGATATATCGTAATGAATCAATAACGCTCTGATCATATGAGAACCGTTCTAAGAATAACCGGCTACGTTCAAAAATACTGGTCCATGCTCCTCCTCGCTTTCCTGTGCATCATTATCGGCACGGGTTTTGGTATTATCGTGCCCATTATGATCGGCAACAGCATCGATACCGTGATCGCCATGGGCCAGCGCAGCGCGATAGTCATCGCGGCGGTGGTCATCGTCGCCGCCAGCGCCATGAGGGGATTTGCCGGCTACGGCCAGCGGTATTTCGCGGAGGTAGTAGCCCAGAAAGTCACCTATAATATCCGGAACGCCCTCTACGCGCGGTTGCAGCGGTTGAGCTATTCTTTCCACGACCGCAACCAGACCGGCCAGCTCATGTCCCGCGCCACGGTAGACGTGGAGGTCACGCGCATGTTCTTCGCCATGGGGCTGCTCGGCATGGCTCAAATCCTTTTCATGGCCATCGGGGTTGGCTACGTGCTGCTGGCGGCGAACTGGCAGCTCGGGCTGATGACGCTGGCGTTCGTCGTGCCGGTAGCCTGGCTGGCAGCCACATTCGGGCGCAGCATACGCCCTATCTGGCTCAAAGTCCAGGCGATGATGGGTTTCATGGGCAACACCCTGGAGGAAAGCCTCTCCGGCGTCAGTGTGGTCAAGGCATTTAATCACCAGAAAGAAGAAAACAAGAAGTTCGCCGTGCAGGCGCAGAGCCTTTATGACAGCTCGATGGAAGCCGCCCGCCTGATGTCCATCAACATGCCCACGATGATATTGCTGGTTTCCATACCGACCGTCCTGATTTTATGGTACGGCGGGCACCAGGTAGCAGCCGGCAGCATGACCATCGGCGAGATCACCCAGTTCATCCTCCTGGTGGGCCTGCTCATGATGCCGATACGGCGGCTGGGAATGATGGTCAACCTCTTTTCCCGCACCGCCTCCGCCGGGCAGCGCATCCTGGAAATTTTAGACACGGAGTCGGAGGTCAAAGAAAAACCCGGCGCCATCAAGCTGGGCAGGGTTAAGGGGGAGGTGACCTTCGAGGACGTGAGTTTCAGCTATAACAGCCTCGGGGCGGCCCTGAAAAACGTAAGCTTCGAGGTAAAGCCGGGACAGTTGGTAGCGCTATTGGGGCGCTCCGGCAGCGGCAAGAGCACGATCGCCAACCTGCTCTCCAGATTTTACGACGTTACCGGCGGGCGCATCCTGATAGACGGCACGGATATCAGGGACGTCACGCTCGCCTCCCTGCGCAAGAACGTGGTGACCGCCCAACAGGACGTGTTCCTGTTCTCGGCGACGATCAAAGAGAACATCGCCTACGGCGCCAAGGACGCCAGCATGGAGAAGATAGTAGAGGTTGCCAAAGCCGCCCATCTCCACGATTTCATCAGCTCGCTGCCCGAAGGCTACAACACCTGGGTGGGCGAGCGGGGCGATACCCTCTCCGGCGGCGAGAAACAGCGGCTCTCCATCGCCAGGACGCTGCTGGTAGACCCCAGTATATTGATACTGGACGACTCCACCGCCAGCGTCGACGCCGAGACCGAAAAGCTCATCCGGCAGGCGCTGGACAGGCTCATCAAAGGCAGGACGACCTTCATCATCACGCACCGCGTGCCCATCATCCAGAACGCCGACCTCATCCTGGTGCTGAATAACGGCGAACTAGCGGAAAAGGGAACGCATCCGGAACTTTTAGCTAAAAACGGGCTTTATAAAGACGTATACGAATCCCAGCTCCTGGTGCCGATAAGCACCGAAGAGAGCCTGGTGGATTAAGGAGTAATGATGTTTGGGGGAGGTCCTCCGGGAGGAGGTTTTCGCGGGCCGGGCGGTCCGGGAGGTCCCGGCAGAGGTTTCGACTCCGACGAGGTGCTCGGCAAGATCTATGACAGCCGGGTAATCGCCAAGCTGCCCAAGTACCTGCTGCCGGTAAAAAAGTGGATCGGCATCGGGGCGCTGGGCATGCTCGTAAGCGCGGGGACGACACTGGCGACGCCCTACCTGGTGGCGCTAGCCACCAACGACATCGTGGCGGGGAACCTGGGGGGGCTCAACATCATCGCCATTATCTTCGTGGCCATATCCGCCGTAATGTGGTTCGGCGGGTATTGGCAAAACCTCTATTTATCTTACGCCGGGCAGTCGGTTATCTTCCGGATGCGCACCGAGCTCTTCGCCCACCTGCACAGTTTATCGCTGTCCTTCTTCGACACACATAAAGTAGGCAAGCTGATGTCCCGCGTTCAGAACGACGTCCAGCAGCTCCAGGAGCTGGTGACGCAGGGGATACTCTCGCTTATCACCAGCCTGCTGACGCTGGTGGGCATTGCCGCCATTATGATTTCGATGAACTGGAAACTGGGCCTGATCATGCTGACGATGGTGCCGGTCATGATCACGGGGGTATGGATATGGCAGAAATACGCCCGCCGGGCGTTCATCAAGGTGAGGACGGCCATCGCGACGGTCAACTCGCAGCTCCAGGAGGACATCGCCGGGGTGAGGGTGGTCCAGAGCCTTTCCCGAGAGAATGAGAACATGGGGCAGTTCGACCAGGTCAACCGGGCGCACCTGGACGCCAACGTGACCGCCGTCAAGCTGGAGGCGGTGATGATGCCGATGATCAACATCCTCACCGGTATTTCTTTTGCCCTCGTGCTCATCGTGGGAGGGTTCCAGGTACTGGATGGAGTTATGGAAGTGGGCTTCCTGATGGGCTTCCTGATGTACGTCCAGCGCTTTTTCGACCCGATTCTCGAGCTTTCCATGCAATATACGGAACTGCAAAGGGCGATGGCTTCCGGGGCGCGCATCTTCGAACTGCTGGAGGTCAAGCCCGATATCGAAGACAAACCGAACGCGATAGACCTGCCTACGATAAGGGGAGAAATCGAGTTCCAGAACGTGAGCTTCGGTTACGAGCCGGATAAAGACGTTCTTCACGATATCAACCTGACCGTCAATCCAGGCGAAACAGTGGCCATAGTCGGGCAAACGGGGTCGGGCAAGAGCAGCCTGGTAAGCCTGACGGACCGCTTTTACGAGATAGACAAAGGGAAGCTGACCATCGACGGCCAGGACGTGAGGGACGTGACGCAGCAATCGCTGCGGCGGCAAATCGCCATCGTGCCGCAGGACCCGATCCTTTTCACCGGCACCATCGAGGAGAACATCAAGTACGGCAAGATGAACGCCACTCGCGAGCAGATGGTCGAAGTCTCCAAGATGGTGGGGGCGCACAGCTTTATCAGCCGGCTGGAGAAGGGCTACGAAACGCCGGTGGGGCAGCGGGGCATGAGCCTGAGCGCCGGACAGCGGCAGCTGGTGTGCCTGGCGCGCGCCATCCTTGCCGACCCGCGCATACTCATCCTGGACGAAGCGACGTCCAACGTGGACACGCATACCGAGCGCATCATGCAGCGGGCGTTAAAGAAGCTCACCAAGGGGCGGACCTGCCTGACGATAGCGCACCGGCTTTCCACGGTGACGGGGGCAGACAGGATCATCGTGCTGGATAAGGGGAAAATCGTGGAGGAAGGCTCCCACAAGGCGCTGCTGGCCAGGCAGGGGCTTTATTACAAGATGTTCCAGACGCTGAGTGCGCCGGAGCTGGCGGCATAACGAGTAGCTAGTTATTAGTTACTGGTAATTAGTTGCTGGTGCTGGGGGATAAGCGAGGGACGGCAATACCCGAAAAGGGCGTTTAAGAGGGGTCGTGACCCCTCTTTTTTTATTTTCCCCCTCTCCTTTCAAGGAGAGGGGGACCAAGGGG
>JBFYTX010000091.1:0-8855 GCA_041300345.1 Dehalococcoidales bacterium
CACCATCGCCCAGGGACAGGACATCACCGAGCGCAAGAGGGCCGAGCAGATGAAAGACGAGTTCATCGGCCTGGTCTCGCACGAGCTGCGCACCCCAATGACGGTCATCTCCGGTTCACTGCGGACGGCGATGTCCGAACACATATCGAGCGAAGACAAAGATACGCTCCTCCAGAACGCCGTCGAAGGGGCGGACTCGCTATCGGCCATCCTGGAAAACCTGCTGGAGCTTTCAAGGTACCAGGCCGGACGTCTCCAGCTCCACACGGAAGCGGTCAATATCCCGGATGCCGCCAGAGGCGTTATCGAGAGGCTCAAGCCGAGGGCCGAAGACCGCAAGTTCCTGGTAGAATTCCCCGACGACCTGCCCGCGGTCAAGGCCGACCCGATGCGCGTGGAGAGGATACTTTATAACCTCCTGGAAAACGCCGTCAAGTATTCTCCGGAAACAAGCGTGATCAGGGTCTTCGCCCGGAAAGAAAAACGGATGGTGGTCACGGGAGTTGCCGACGAAGGCATAGGAATGTCGCGGGAAGACCAGAGCAGGATCTTCGAGCTTTTTGAACGGCTGGGAAATAGCGCCAGGGCACAGGGGCTGGGGCTGGGGCTGGTGGTCTGCAAAAGGCTGGTGGACGCCCAGGGGGGGCAGATAGGCGTGGAGTCCGAGCCGGACAAGGGTTCAACCTTTTATTTTACACTGCCGATGAGCGGATAAAGCCCGGGGTATCCGCCGCTACTGCCTATTCAGAAACGACTTTATCCGCCTGGCCATGTCATCAGGGTCAAACGGTTTATGGACGAAATCGTTAGCGCCAAGGCGCATGGCTTCATCCTGGTTACCGGGGCTGGCGCTGAAAGCGATAACAGGCAGGTCAGAAAAAGTCCGCAGCGCTTTTAGCATACCGAAGCCGTCGATACCCGGCATGATCATATCGAGCAGGACAATATCCGGTTTCCTCGACCTGAGCAAGTCCAAACCCTCTTTGCCCGAAGTGGTGCTGACGACGTCAAAACCGCGCAGCTTGAGGTCGATCTCGATGAATTTCAGCACCTTAGGGTGATCATCTACGACCAGAACCAGTTTTTTTTGTTCGACTCCCGCCATGAAATTACCTGTCTAGTTTTAATCCTGCTTGAATTATAAAATATTTACTATAGAAGCGCCATAACAAAAGCCTGAAATTAATTACAAATATATTACAAATGTACAATTACCGAACCCCTTTTTTCGCCAGATCGACCCACCAGGTAAATCAGGCCGGCCAAGGCAACTTTGTCATAATTTTGTAACTATTCTCTCACGGAATTTATGACTACGCAACGGGCCTGGGTTTATAATACTTTCCGACCAAACCATTCATAAGACGGAGGGCGAATATGGATATCAAGTTCTACGAACCGCTGGATGCCGACAGCAGCATCTTGCTCCTCGTTGATTACCAGGCGAGGATGTTCTGGGGGGCCAGGGCGAAAGATCCCACTTACGTGAAGAACAACGTCATGGCGCTGGCGCGGGGGGCCCAGATACTGGACGTGCCAACGGTGCTGACAACGATCAACGCCAAGTATAACGGGGATTTCCTGCCGGAGATAGCGGAGATGTTCCCGGAGGCTAAGGTCATCGACCGCAAGGTTACATCCTTCGACGCGTTCGAGGACAAGGCAGTTCTCGGCGCCATCAAGAAGAAGGCCAGAAAGCAGCTGGTCCTCTCGGGGCTGTGGACCAGCATGTGCATGGCTTTTACGGCGCTACGCGGTCTCCGCGAAGGCTATAATGTCTTCGGGGTGATAGACGCGGCGTCCGCGGAGTCCGAAGATGCCCACAACATGGCCATCGAGCGCATGATCCAGGCGGGGGTCGTCCCCTGCACCTGGATGCAGGTAATTTCCGAATGGATGCACAGCTGGCAAAATCCAAAGTCCGGCGAGCTGATAACGAACGTATACCACGCTTATAACGGGTACTTCGGGCAAAAACAGCCCGGATAAGGTCGTTTTTGAGGGATTTACCGAGGCAAAATTTGACAATATCCTGTACCTGCGTCTATTATTTGGGTGCAGTTAGATTGTACAGGATGGAACGGTGAAGCAATTCCGCGTACTGATAGTTGACGACGAACCGCGTATCATCAAATTCCTCAACCTCAAGCTAAAGGCCTCCGGATACGAGGTGCTGACAGCCAGCAGCGGCGCGCAAGCGATAGCACAGGTACGGGCGGAGGAGCCGGACCTGCTCGTCCTGGACGTGGTCATGCCGGGACTAGACGGCTTCGAGACGCTGAAACAAATCAGGCAATTTTCCGCAGTACCGGTCATCATCCTCAGCGCCAGGGAAACGAATGTCGATAAGATCAAGGGCCTAGACATGGGCGCCGACGATTACCTGGCCAAGCCTTTCAATCCCGACGAGCTGGTGGCGCGCATCGAAGCGGTGAGGCGCCGCCTCGCCCCGGCCGAAGACCGCAAGGTCGTGGAGATGATCAAACTGGAGAATATGACCATCAACCTTAAAAGCCACCTCGTCTTCGTCAACGGGAAAGAGATACAGCTAACGCGCATCGAATGGCTCCTCCTCAGCGAGCTGTCCCGCAACGCCGGAAAGCTGATGCTGTACGGCGAGCTGCTGAGCCGCGTCTGGGGCCCGGAATACCGAGACGACGTGCAGATTCTCAGGACATGGATCAGCCGGCTCAGGCACAAGATAGAAAAGAGCTCCAAAGGTCAGGAACTCATCCACACCGTGCCGAAGACCGGCTACATGATAGAACAGCCCTCAGCCTGACCTTCTGAATCCGCCCGCAAGCCGTCACCAATCGTCCCCACGGGAAATGTCATAGTTTTGTAATATTTCGCCCCCCTATTTTATGACAATGCTATCGCCGGCCGATTAAAATGGCGGTGGATGGTTTGCAGGAAACGATTATGAACTCAATGACATCGCAACGCTCGTTTATCGATATCAGGGGAAGGGTCGCCAAGGTCCTGCTGGAGCATGCGGGGAACGGCAACGACAACGGAGAGCGGCCGCGGGTGGTACAGCGGGATATCGCCGCGACGGTCGGCGCGGACTGGGGATTGGTCCACATGTCGCTCAAGTCCATGCAGGAAGAGGGGGCGATCAAGATAGACCGCCACCGTTTGATCATCAACAAGGCGCTGCTCCAGAAAGTAGCCGGGACCGCGTAGAGAACCAAGGAGGCCCGCCGGATGGAACCCCAAAGGATAGGCCCCGCCGAGGTCAAGAAAAGGCTGGACAAAGGCGAACCGATCGTCTTCATCGATACGAGAAACCAGCACGATTGGAGCGCCTCGGAAGCAAAGATCCCCGGGGCGCGGCGGATCCACTACAGCGAGCTAATGCAGCACCTCGACGAGCTGCCGCGCGACCGGTTGATCGTTACTTACTGCACCTGACACCAGGAAGCATCCAGCGCCCGTGCGGCGCAGATCCTCCTAGAGAACGGCTTCGAGAACGTGCACCCGCTCAAAGGCGGTTTTTACGCCTGGCTCGACGCCGGCTATCCCCTAGATACAAAACCCTAATACAAAAGGGCGGCTGGAGTCCAAACATGAAGCTATATGACGTTATCGTTATCGGTTCCGGATGCGGCATGAACATCGTGGAGGAGACGCTATCCCACGGCCTTAAAGTAGCGCTGGTGGACAAGGGGCCGCTAGGCGGGACGTGCCCCAACCTGGGCTGCATACCTTCAAAGATACTGATCTTCACGGCGGACAGGGCTATGGAAATACGGGAGGCCGCCAGGCTGGGGATCTCGGCCGAGATAAAAAACATCGACTTTACCGCCATCATGGAGCGCATGAAAAAGTCCGTCCGCAAAGGACAGGAAGACATGCGGCACGGCATTTCCCGCGCGCCGAAGCTGGACTTTTATGAAACCGAAGGGCATTTCACCGGCGACTATACGCTGGAAATCAAAGGCGAGAAAATCAGGGGCGAGAAAATATTCATCGCCGCGGGATCGCGTCCCGCTATGCCACCGGTTAAAGGCCTGGACGGGGTCGATTTCCTGACCAGCGACACCGTGTTGGATCTCAAGGAAAGACCTGAAAGCCTGATCATCATCGGCGGCGGATACGTGGCGGTGGAATACGGCCATTTTTTCGCGGCGCTGGGCACGAAGGTGACGATACTGGAAATGGCCGACCGCCTGGTGCCGTCCGAGGAGCCGGAGATATCCGCGCTGCTCAAGCAGGAACTAGGTAAAAGGATGGATATATTCACCGGCGTCCAGGTAGAGGAAGTAAAGCAAAACGGGAACAACGTGACGGTCATCGCCAGCGAGATACAAGGGAGCGGCCGAAGGGAATTTAAAGCGCGACGGGTACTGGCGGCAACCGGGCGCTTATCGAACGCCGAATTGCTTGACGTGGAAAAGACGGGGGTCGAGGTGGATGAAAAGGGGTTCGTCAAGGTGGACGGGTACCTGGAGACCACCAGGAAGAACATCTACGCCGTCGGAGACATCAACGGGCAGCAGATGTTCACCCACGTGGCCAACGCCGAGGCGGCGATGGCGGCGCATAACGCGCTGCACAGTCCCAGGATAAAAATGGACTACAGCGCCGCCCCGCACGCGGTCTTCTCCCATCCGCAGATCGCCTCTGTGGGGTTGACGGAAAAGACGGCCAGGGAAACGCACAAGGTCATGGTGGGCAAAGCCCGATATTCAAGCGTGGCGCAGGGCGAGGCGATGATGGAGGAAAGCGGTTTTGCCAAGGCAATCGTCGAGGAAAAAACAGAAAAGATACTGGGGTTTCATATCATCGGGCCATACGCCCCGATATTGATCCAGGAAGTCATCAACGTCATGGCCGGCAAGGGAAACATCAACCACCTGCAGACCGGTCTGCATATTCACCCCGCCCTGCCCGAACTGATTATCAAGACCCTGGGTAACCTCGAAGGACCGGCTCAATAGACGGTCGATTCCGCGCGGGCAGCGTCGGCAGGGCCGGTAAAACAGAATTCCGGGGCACCGGCGCGACTCACCAGCAGGTGCAGGTCTTCAGTAACATGGTCGACAGAAGCGAGAACCGGCATCATAAGCTCGACCAGTCTCTGCCGGTTGGGGGCTTCCATCATCACCAGGGTATTCGGGTGCCCTTCAAGCGTATCCGCGATAACAACCCCGGCTATCTTTTCCAGGATTTTAAGCGCGCAGGAGTATTTATCTTCCAGGATATCCAGCAGTATATAGACTCTCGAGCTCATCATCGTCCCCTTTCCTGTACCCAATGAAATCTTGGTCTTCGCAAACACCGGTTCACCAACTGTAATACAGATGACAGGGCAGGTCCGAGCCACAGTTATGGAAGATCTGGCTCCCTTCCTGGGAAAACCGGCGGGTGGACATCAGGCGATTTGCGTGAAGCCAAACCGTTTGGAAGGCTTTACAACCCGGGCAGAACGCCATGACCTCCACCGGCTCGGCGACGGTAGTTCTTTCCCTGACGCCGGCGAACCTTTCCGATCGGACCGATGCTAAAGTCATTGACGTATCCCCCTTTCCAGGTTAACTATCCAATTTCACTCATTTTATTCAGCCGGCGATGGAAAAGTTATAAAATACCGGCCGGAAAAGTAACAAAGTTATGTCATTTACTTTTACAAAATTTACCCCATCCGGGATACCTTATTTCATATAACGGCGGCGGCGTCACCCGGTTACTTAATGTTTTATCGAGCACGCAAATGACACCTCAAAATTCAGCCGGGCAAATGACATAGTTTTGTAATCATTTTCCCTACCGTTTTATAACTTTTCCATCAACCGAACGGTACAATTTAGGCGATAACACCACACAGCCGATGGAGGTGCTATGAGGCGGAGAACACCATGAAGAACAAAACAGCAACGTTGGTCCTGGCGGGGGGACGGGGCAAGAGAATGGAAGTCCTCTGCGACCTGCGGCCAAAGCCCGTTTTGCCTCTGGCCGGCAATGTCCGGGTCATCGATTTCAGCCTGAGCAATTGCGTCCACTCCCGTGTCAGCGACATCGGCGTGCTGGTGGATTACGAGCGCGAGCGACTGGCCGATTACCTGATCGGCTGGAACGCGGTGAACAGTGCCGCCCGCCTCCGCATCCTGCCGCCTACCGCGGGGTCGTACGCAGGGACGGCGGACGCGGTGTACCAGAACCTCGATTACCTGAAGAAGCGGGCCGCGGACACGGTACTGGTGCTTTCCGGAGACCATGTATACAAGATGGACTATCGCCCGATGATAGCCTTTCACCAGCAGAAGAAGGCCGACGCTACCCTGGGGGTATTTCGCATACCGATAGAGGAAACCCACCGTTTCGGCACGGTGACAACCGATGGGACGGGGCGGATCAATGATTTCCGGGAAAAATCATCCATCGCCCAGAGCAACCTAGTTTCCATGGGCATTTACATTTTCAAACGGGACGCGCTCGAAAAGCGGCTGCGGGAGGATGCCCGAGAGGCCGGCTCGCTGCACGACTTCGGCTATAACGTATTGCCAAGGATGGTAAAGACGGACAGGGTCTTCGCTTACGAATTCAAGGGCTACTGGCTGGATGTCGGCACAGTCAGGGCATATTACGAAGCCAACATGCAGCTCCTGCCGGCGCGACCGCGCCTCAGTCTTGACGGCAGCTGGCCAGTCCTCGGGGATAACACCCTGCCACCGGCATACAATACCAGCCGGAACGGGAGTGTTATCAACAGCCTGATAAGCCCCGGATGCGTGATCAGAGGGAGGGTGGAGAACTCCATCCTTTCGCCGGGTGTCCACGTGGCGGAGAGAGCCCTGGTAAAAAACGCGGTGGTCATGGCGAAAGCATCTATTGGCTACCACAGCATCGTCGACGGCTGCATCCTGGATGAACGGGTGAACATCGGCGACTATTGTTACGTCGGGTTCGGCGCCGGCTTGCAGTCCAGGGACGCGGAAATAACCGTGCTGGGCAGCGATGTGACGGTGCCCAATCGTACAGCCATCGGCCGGCAGTGCCGGATACCGTCCGGCCTCGGACCGGAGGCTTTCGATACGCGCCTGATACCTTCCGGCACGGCGATGGCCGAGCTGTTAATAGAACCTGAAGTATAGTCCGGATATTAAAACTGAACGGGGGTGCCCAATGGTTACGAAAGGTAAAATCCAGGAAAAAGCTAAAACGCCGGCGAAAAGAACGAAAGTCCAGAGTAAAAGTAACAAACGGCCGGAGAACCTGGTGGCCAAGGTCCCGCAGGAATATGTCTTCTGGTGCCATGACGGAGGCGTGTTCACGGACATCTACGACCTGATGGAAGGCCTCAAGACGATGTCCGATGACACCTTTACCTATCACTCGAACCTGGAGAAACACGACTTCAGCAACTGGATCAGGGACATCATGGGGGACGGGGAACTGGCGGACGCGCTGGCAGAGGCCGCCGACAGGTCACAGGCCGTTTCCTGTATCATCGCCCGGATAAGCTGAAGCATCGGCAAAAAGAAAGCGGAACCTCCTCGTCAACTAGTTGGAGTAATCCGCTTCCTGACTGTGCAATAGAAACGATAAGAGCCGATATAAATAATGGATTCTTCAAAAGCCATCGCCGCCCCAGGTTTTATCGCGACCGATGCATCGGGAAAAACGATACGTCTCTCAGACTACACGGGCCGGAAAAACATTGTCCTGGTGTTTAACCGCAGTTTCGGCTGACCTTATTGCCGGAGGCATATGGCGCAGTTGCGCCGGGACTATCAGAAATTCGCCGATCGCCAGACCGAGGTCATCGCGGTAGGGCCGGAAGACACCGAAGCTTTTTCAAAATTCTGGATTAGTTATAAAATGCCTTTCCCCGGCATACCCGATCCGCGGCACGTAATCGCCAAGCTCTACGGGCAACAGGTCAAACCGCTCAAGCTCGGCCGCATGCCCGCGCTGGTGGTCATCGATAAGCAAGGCAGGATACGCCACCGCCACTACGGCGATTCCATGAAGGACATCCCCTCCAACGACGATATCATGGCGCTGGTGGACGAGCTAAACCAGGAAAAGCCCTGACGATCCACTCGTTGGCGTGATGTCATAATTTTGTAACTTTTCTCATACCTATTTTATGACTATTCCATGGCAGGAAAACTAAGATCTTAATATAGTTTTAAATCGGGAGGTAACAGCTATGCCATCAATCAAATGCAAGGACATCGGAATGACATGCGGTTTTGAGATCAAAGACGACAACCAGGAAGAGCTCATGCAGCTACTGGCGCTGCACGCCGAAAAGACACACCACATGAAAACCATTCCACCGGAAGTAATGCAGAAAATCCAGAAAGCCATTAAAAAATAACCGATGACTTACCAAAACTAAGGGGGGAGCCATGAGGCTTATATTTAATATCAGCCGTAAATACCTGTTCGTTTTCATATTGGCCGCTATTTTACTGGTACCGACGGCATGCTCACCGGAGCCTACCGCCACATCGACACCAACATCGACACCGACTTCCACACCTACTTCCACGCCAACCTCAACACCGACATCCACTCCAACTACCGTTCCAGCCATCCCGCCGGAAGTGGCGCAATACGCGGAGGATTGGCCGCTGCCCAACAAGGACTACGCCAGCACCCGGGCAAGCATGGACAGCGCGATAAACTCCGGGAACGTCGATAGCCTGGGGGTCGCCTGGGCAGTGCCGATCCCGGGGCAAGGCATCTTCGGGGCGGCTTCAACAACGCCCGTCATCATGGGCGAAACCGTTTATTTCCAGGACCTCGGCAACAATATCTTCGCCCTGGACCTAGCTACCGGCGCAATCAAGTGGCAAAAGCTATATAACGACACCAATATCGGTCCAAACGGCGTGGCTGTA
>JBFYTX010000099.1:0-7777 GCA_041300345.1 Dehalococcoidales bacterium
GCCCTCGACCTGTCCCGGGCAATGTGTTTATTGCCCCACCTTCCCCGATGCCCCGCAGAGCTATACCCCTGAGTCGCCGGCTGTCCTTGTAAATTTCCTGATATTGACCATATGATATATAAGTTTAGCAGAAGGGGCTTATGTCAACAAACGTTTCAAGAAAACTGACCAGGGGATTGCTGATAGCGGCGGGAACGATATCCACCGGGCTGGGGATAGCAGGCATCTTCATCCCCGTGTTACCCACCACCCCGTTTTTACTCCTGGCGGCCGCGTGTTACATGAGGAGCTCCGAACGGCTTTACCGGCGGCTGTTGAATAGTCGGGTGCTCGGCACGTATATCGGTAACTATATCGAAGGGAAAGGAATGGCCCTGAGGGCGAAAGCCATCACGCTTTTACTGCTATGGGGCAGCATCGGTGCGACGCTGTGGTTGGGCACCGAAAATCTTGTCCTCAGGATAGTCCTCGGGCTGGTAGCGGCCGGCGTCACGATACACATTGTTATGATAAAACCAGGAAAGAAAGCACCAACTCCGCCGGACATTGAAGAGAGACAGGCAGTAAAAGAAGTCTACGACGAAATAGCGCCGGGGTGGTATAACTTCCGGCAACGTTCGAGGTTCAGGGTCGAGCTCGAGGCGCTGGCGGCCAGGTGGCGGCAGGGCAGACTGCTTAACGTGGGCTGCGCCCATGGGCCGGACTTCGTGCCTTTCAAAGAAGGCTTCGAGCTGTACGGAATCGATATTTCAGCCGGGATGCTGGGACTGGCGCAAAAATACGCCGAAAAAAACCGGTTCAAAGTCGAATTGCGGGAGGCGGACGCACGCAGTCTCCCTTATCCCGTTGATTTCTTCCATTGTGCCATAGCCGTCGCGGTATACCATCATTTAGAAGACGCCGAGGGAAGGCTCAAGGCGATCAGAGAGCTGTATCAGGCGCTCAAGCCCGGCGGCGAGGTTTTTATCACCGTCTGGAACAGGTGGCAGCCGCGGTTCTGGCTCAAGAAAAAGGATATCATGGTACCCTGGAAAATGAAGGGAAAAACGCTCCACCGGTATTATCACCTGTTTTCCTGCGGCGAACTGGAAAGCCTGGTAAAGAAGGCAGGTTTCACTATAATCAAGACGTCCCCGGAAAATCGATACAAATTCCCGCTAAAGGTTTTTTCCAGGAATATCTGCGTGCTGGCAAAGAAAGCTTAAGCCTTCCTAATCCTCTACCTCCACCCAAAGCTTTTCACCGTCGGTCGTAAAGGTAATCGTCCCCTGCTCATCGGTGCGGTAAATATTGTCCTGACCGATGATCTCCGCTAATCTATCGAGCACCTCTTCGTCCGGGAGACCGTAATCGTTATCAGCGCCGACGGAGATAACGGCCGCCCGCGGAGCCGCTACCGAAAGAAATTCTAATGTGGTGGACGTATCCGAGCCGTGGTGGGCGACCTTAAGGACGGTGCTGGCGAGGGGCGCCCGTTGGCGGACAAGCTCCCACTCGGCATCACTCTTGATATCGGCGGCCAGGAGGAAACTGACCTCGCCGTATTCGAGACGCAGCACCAGGCTTTCATTATCGATATCAGACGGAACGCCGGTGGGAGGGGTAAAACGCAGCACTTCGATAACCACACCGTCGCCCATATCAATACGGTGCCCGGTCAGGCCAAATGTGCTTTCAACCCCTTTTGTTTCAATAGTATTCAGCCACTCGTCAAACAGCGGCGAAGAATAGTCGGAGGAGGGGTAGAGCACCTGCCCGACGTGATAACGCCGCAGGACTTCCAGTAGACCGCCTATGTGGTCCTGGTGGGGATGCGTCAGGATAAGCAGATCGATAGACCTGTCCCAAAACGGCAGGCGGTTGCCGAGCGCCAGGGTTATCTCCCGGGGGCTCGGGCCGCCATCGACGAGGATCTGCCTGCTGCCCTTCTGAATAAAAACAGCATCTCCTTCCCCAACGTCCAGGAAGCTAACGTGAAGGTCGTCGTCAGGTAAAGTAAACGTTGTGAAAGAAACCAGCACCGCCAGCAGCGAAAGAGGGGCGACCGCCCATTTAAGGCTGCGGGAAAGCCCCAGGGACAAGCCCGCTCCCGACTTTATCAGCCCGGCCGCGCCGGACAAAAGACCGCGGACTCTCTGCCAGCGGGCGTGCAGCCATATCGCTACCGCCAGCGCCGCATAATAGCAGGCGATAAACACGGGGCTAATAGAGTCGACGGAAACCGCGGCTATGGATGGCGTTCCGAGCCCGCTTACCACCGCGATCATGTATGACAGGAACGGCCAGGCCAGCCAGCCGAAAGCCTGGGCGACCGCCAGCGAGGCCAGACCAAGGACGGCCGCCAGAGCGCCGAAGATGATAATAAAGGGCATGACTAGCGTGGCGAGAAAAGTTGCTAAAGGACCGGCTAAAGAAAAAATACCGAAATAGTAAGCCACCACCGGCCAGACGGCAATGATGGCCCCGAGAGTAGCCGCGAAAATTCCGACAGTAAGATTGGCCAGAGAAACCGGAATGCCTTCCTCACCGGTCCAGGCGGCGATGAAGCGTCGGCCGAGCCCGTTAACAACCGGATAAATAAAGACGAGACCGGCCATCGCCAGGAAGCTCAATTGGAAGGAGGCATCGCCGAGTATATACGGGTGAACGCCGGCCATGATCGCCGCGGCCAGGGTCAGGGCCACCATACCGCTGCGCTGCCGACCCAGGGCTTCGGCGATGAGAAAGACGGTGGCCATGATGGCGCCGCGCAGGACGGGAGGGCTCATGCCGGTAATGATAGTGTAGAACCAGACGGCGGCGAGGGCCAGCCAGACATAGAGATAGCGCCGGCGTCCGAAGAGAAACAGGCCGACGCCGAGCATGATACCCGCCATGACGCCGATGTTAAAGCCCGATATCGCCAGGAGGTGCGTCGTGCCGCTGCGGGCGAAGGCGTCATTAAGGTCCGCGGGGATATTGCCGCGTATCCCCAGGATAATACCCTGAGCCAGAGAAGACTGGGGCTCGGGGAGGACCTGCGCCAGGGTATCCGCCAGGCTTTGCCGTAGAGAGTAGATCCAGGCTAAGGGAGAAAAGCCCCGCCCGGTATCCAGTACCTCAACACCGGGGTAATAAACGACAGTATAAATACCCTGGTGCTCCAGATAGCCGCGATAATCGAAGTCGTCGAGCCGGGGCGGCGTCTTTAACTCGCCCGTTACCTCAAGCACATCGCCGTAACGATAAGCGGGGTAGCGGGGGACAAATACCAGCGCGGTCCCGTCGACCTCTTGCCAGACAGTCCCCAGATTTACGGCATCGACCGAAAGGGTAAGCTGGGCGCTTTTATCGCGTACATCGGAGTCGCGGGCTACCGTGCCTTTAATCTCAAAAGCGCCCCGGTCGTTATAAAAGCGGAGTCTGCCCTCGTCTATGGAATAGATGCTGGAAAACGAATAGTTGGTCGCCGTGACGACAAGAACGATACCCAGTCCGGCCAGGATCAGCCACTTTCTATAACGGCGGGTAAACCAGAGCAGCAGGAGCGGGGCGAGTCCCAATAGACAGAGCATCCAGGGAAGGGAAAACTGATAACCGATGAAGATGCCGAGGACCCAGGCGCAGCTTAAACAGATGATGAACATGGATGTTTGTTTTCAGCGATCAGCCGGCGACGGTAATAAGGTCACGGATATTATCTAACGTCACGATACCGATACCTTCTACGTTGAGCAACTCATTGATATCGCGAAAGGAGCCGTTCTGCTGGCGGTAAGCGATTATGGCGCGGGCACGTGTCTCGCCGATGCCGGGCAAAGCGGCCAGCAGCCAGGCGTCAGCGGTATTGATATTGACCTTCTGCACTTCCGCCACCTGGCCTTGTTCGGGGACACCGAGCTCAACATGACTAAGGTCGGCGTCACCAGTCAGACCGCCGGCCGCCCGGAGCACGTCCTCAAGGGTATCACCGGGTTTGATGGGATAGATACCGGGGTTATTGACCTCGCCGCTGACATATACTTCGCCTTCCGGCGCGGGGGCGGGGTCAAGAGAGATTTCAAGGGGCTGGCTGCCGCCGGACTTCATCCCGGTAACTATGGCACCGGCAATAATAATCATCACCAGGACGGCGGCTACAAGCGACCAGCGGTTTAGAAACCTGCCCATTCTCAAAATCCAGTGACAGCCGATACTCAATAGTCCCGGTTTAGCCATCCGGCGAACCGCGTTAAAAAACACGTTACAGGCAGGGTGGAAGGCGGGATATCAACAGTATATTTCAGACACCGCGCAGGGCGGCGCGCAGGGCTTCCTCGGACTCCGGGGTGGTCACCGCGATGATCTGATCGCCGGCCTGAAGGACGGTACCAGGCTGCAGCGTGCGGGCGCCACCCTGGGCGGGGATGATCAGCGCCAGATTGCTTTTTTCGGGCAGGGACAGTTCTTTGACGGTTTTGCCAACTGTTTTAGATTCCGGGGAAATTTTAACGTCGACAACGACGAGCCCTTTTTCGTCGATGGTGAGCAGGTGCGTCAGGGAATGGGTCGGCACCTCCCTCTCGATGGCTTCCAGGATGAGGTCGGTGGTACTGATAGTAACGTCCACGCCCAACTTTTTAAAGAGGGCGGCATTTTGCGGATTGCGCAGGCGGCAAATGGTGCGGGGCACGTTATGCTTATGCTTGGCGACCTGGCAGGCTACCAGGTTATCTTCATCATCGCCGGTGACCGCCACGAACATGTCCGCCCGGCCGGTGCCGACCTCGGCCAGAGTGGCGGCCTCACAGCCATCGCCGCGGTAGCAGACGCTGCCCAGCTCGTCGGTGATGGTCTTACAGATACGGGCGTCCTTTTCCAGTAAAAGCACCTCATGCCCTTCTTTAAGCAGGGCTTTGAGGAGGTAGTAACCCAGCCGCCCGCCGCCAACGACAATGATATACATCTTTAATCAATACCTCAGCCTTCCATCTTCTCCCGCAGCAACTGGGAAAAGACTTTGGTCGGGCTGATCGTTTCCAGCCCGAGGGCAGCATACATCTCCTCGCGGAGGGGGTCATAGATACGGCAGACCACCCGGGAGACATTGAAGACATGTTTGGCGATCTGGCAGGCCATGACGTTACGGTTATCGCCCTGCGTCAAGGCCACGAAGATATCGCAATCTTCAATGCCTGCCTTCTTGAGAGTTTCTTCGTCAATACCGTTGCCGTAGAGGGCAGTGCCGCCGAAGGAAGGCGGCAGGCGGCGGAAACTGTACGTGTCAATGTCCAGTATGGTCACCTCGTGACCGTCCTCATCCAGCAAAGAGGCGAGCCTGGCGCCGACGCGGCCGCATCCCATGATTAAAATCTTCATAAAATAGCCTTACTTCGGTACAATGCTCTGCTGGTAGAGTATAACCGGACAGGGAGAATTTTTCAACACGTAAGGCACGACGCTGCCCAGATTGAACTGTCCGAAACGCTGCTTATAGGAAATACCCATGAGGATGAGGCTGACGCCCCTTTCCACGGCTTCATCGACGACGGCCGGACCGACCTCCCTGGCCTGGAGGACATCGGTCTCGATCTCGCAGTCTTCTTCTTCGGCGACGGTCTCCACCTTGTTGAGAATGTCCTCGGCCTTCTTGACCTCGGATTCAATTTCAGCATCGAGAGGCAGGGCGCGCTTGATAGCCACAACGGAGACCGCCCAGACTTTTCCCTTGTCTCTCTTGGCCAGGCGGCAGGCCAGCCTGATCGTCTCCGCATCCGCATCGGTGCCGGCTACCGGAACCAGTATCTGTTTAAACACCAGGACCTCTTAAAGATATCCTTTCAATAGACCGTGCTATTATAACCTTATTGTCAAAAATCTACAATAGCCCGAAGGGGCTATTTTTTATCCGGCCGGATTTCCCACTCATTGGTTGGTTTGCGGCGGCTTAGCCAGAATATAAAATAGACAATGAGACCGGCGAGCATCCATGCTAGACCCGCCCAGCGACTGAACGGCTGGGTTACCAGCACCACTATCCAGATTCCGGTGGTACACAAGAAGCCCAGTAAGGCGGTAACGGGGAATTCCTTTTTTCGCACGTGGACGTTCCATTTCAACTTAAAAGGCCGCGGCATATCCGGATTCTTTGCCCTCAACCTAAGAATCGAAGCATGGGCTAACGCAAAACAGAGAAGAGAGCCGAAAACGTAAAGAGCGCCCAAGTCAACGAAGAAATTAGGGTTGGAGAACCCCTGACTCAATAATATCAGGGCTATACCGCAAAACAAGATAATCGCTATATAAGGAGTCCTGAAATGAGGCTGTACTTTGCCGAGAGTGGCCGGTAACAGCTTGTGCGACGACATATTATAGGTGAGACGGGAGATACCGAGCAGTCCGGCGTTGGTAGCCGTAAGCAGGATGCTGGCGGCAAGTACGGCTACCAGAGGCCGGAATATATCCTGCAACGTTTCTGACGGCAGGTTGGCGGCAATACCGGCCACGGGGTCGCGCGCCCACCCGTTAACGCCGGGATCACCGAGCTCCTGCGGCGTCATCGCCGAAAGGGCTACGATGGAAATTCCGGCAAAAAGTACCAGGACAACGACAATCATAAGAATATAAGCTTGTGGTATCCTGGACGCCGGTTTACGCGTTTCTTCCGCTAGTTGTGAGACCGTTTCCACTCCCGTAAAACATAAGGCGGCAATGGCAATCCCCATGATAAAGTTCGAGGCGGAAGGCCAATTACCCTCGCCAAACATGTTGGTTATCAAAACGGAGGGATCGACCTGTAAAATGAAGATAATACCCAGCACTACTATAGCTATCTGGGTGGCGATATCGACAAATATGAAAAATATATTCAGGTTGGTAGACTCTTTTACGCCGAGGACATTGATGAGCATAAGAAAACCGATGATGCCCATAGCGAAGACGGTACTTACCGAAGTATTATCCAGAACAGGCCAGAAGTAAGAAAGATACGGCGGTATGGTGTAAGCAGAAATCGCCATAGTAGCGATATAGCTGAGCATTAATGCCCAGCCGGAAATAAAGCCGACGAGGTTATTAAAGCCGTGGCGGGCAAAACTGGCGGAGCCGCCGGCTTCGGGAATCATTGCCCCACCCTCGGCATAGGTAAGGGCGTTGAAAATATAGATCAGACCCGCAGCCCCCAGGACAATGGGTGTTGCCCCAAGTGCCACCAAGGCGACAATGCCGAGGGCGTAATATATAGATGAACCAACGTCGCCATAGCCGGCGCTAAAAAGGGCCGGGACACCGAGAACCCTTTTAAGGTGGAAACGTTTGATTCTACGGGGGTGGAAAAACTTATCGCCGGGTTTAGGGGGCAAATTATCAGGCATAACTCTTCAAAAGAATCGACTGTTTCATAAACCTGGTAATGCTCACAGCAAACAAGATATTGTAAACATTACATTGTTGCGAAGTCAAATATACCACAAATTTCCCCGGAAACCCACTTGACATTTGTACACTAATTTTACTATAATTATGCCAATTGGCACGCTTTCCGGACGAGGCGCTATGATCATCAGGACAAGGGTCTTCGAGATGGCCAATGATAAATACCGCAACCTGTCAGCACTGGCGGGCGCGATGGGGTTATCGGTGAGCCAGGTGTACCGCGTCCGCGAGGGAAAACGCGGCATCAACGAAAAGTTCATCATCGGGGCGAAGCAGGCATTTCCTAATTCCAGGCTGGACGAGCTTTTTTACTTCACCAATGAGAAATCGCACCCGGAAAAATAAACGTCACCATAGTAGAAACCGGAGATCGGAAGAGCGTCGT
>JBFYTX010000180.1:0-9639 GCA_041300345.1 Dehalococcoidales bacterium
TTGGGGAAAACTACCCTGACCAGTATGCTTAATAGATTGGAGCGGAGCGGGCACATCATTCAGAAGACGGCAGAAAAAGATAAAAGAAAAACGCTCGTTTCTTTGACCAATAAAAGTAAATCTCTCAAAGACCGCTACGAAGCGGTATCTCAAGAGATGACTTCACTATTTTATAAAGAACTAACGGAAAAGCAAATTGATGATTTTGAAATTATTTTGAAGCACATCCTGTCAAATTTGAATAAGTATGAGGAGGAATAAAAATGAGCAAAGACGTATTGAAAACCGCCTTCGGCCTTGTTGAAAAGAGCAGTAAGGCTATCATCGGCTCGGTGGACGAGGAGGGATATCCTAATATCAAAGCAATGCTGAGTCCCAGGGAGCGTAAAGGCGTAAAAGAATTCTATTTTTCAACAAATACATCGTCGCTTAGAGTTACACAGTTCCTTAAAAATCCAAAAGCGAGCGTATATTTCTTCGACGGACGATTCTTCCGGGGGGTAATGTTTAGAGGTAAAATGGAGGTTTTACACGATAAAGAGATAAAGGAACTAATCTGGCGCGAGGGCGATACCATGTATTATAAGCTGGGAGTAACCGACCCGGACTATTGTGTACTGAGATTTACCAGTGAAAGCGGACGACTGTATGAGAGCTTTAGCTCCAGGAATTTTACAGTCGAATAAATCTTTCACATACAACTGAATATAATTCTTGCCTACATACTTTATCTCTGCTATTCTTTTCACAAAGCGATAGCCATGACAAGCCAGGACAATAAGCCTTTAGGCCGTTTTTATTACCTCAAGATAACCGTCTTCGGCTTTGCTCTCACCGCCCTCTGGCAGAGCCTGCATACCATTACCCTCCCCGTCCTCCTGCTCGACTTCGTTCCTGAATCTCAGAAAAACACCTCGCTGGGGATCCTGACCCTTTCCGGTCTCCTGCTGGCCATGTTCGTCCAGCCGCTCGCCGGCGCTGTCTCCGACCGCTCTGATTTCCGGTGGGGCCGCCGCCGGCCTTTTATCCTCCTGGGTGGCGTTCTCGCTCTGCTGCTCATCCCCGGTCTGGGACTAGCCGGGAGCTACGCCGCCGTCTTCGCGGTCTACTGCCTGTTGCAGATAGCTGCTAATATCGCGCAGGGCCCTTACCAGGCCTTTATCCCGGAGCTGGTGCCGCCGGATAAGCACGGCCGGGCTTCCGGTGTCAAAGGTATGCTGGAGATCATCGGCGGCATCTCGCTGGTCTATATTTCGTCCGTCTTCATGGATGAATATGCGGAGGGCGGCGGCGGCTACCTGCTCTGGATTGTCCTGGGTATTCTGATGCTGGTCTTCCTGGTTACCGTGTCGGCGACGGTTTTCCTGGTGAATGAGCCGCGCGCCCCGGCTGCGCGCCCCCGGGCGCCGCTGCTGGAGACGATCTACTGTACTTTTAGAAAGGACATCTGGAAAAACAGCGGCTTCGTCTGGTTCCTGCTCTCCCGCCTGCTCGTCTACATGGCTTTCACCACCATCCAGCAGTTCGGGCTGTACTATTTTAGAGACGTCCTCGGTGTGGACGACCCTGCCGCGACGACCTTCCGGTTCTCGCTTATCGCGGTGACGGCAATGCTGCTGGTGGTCTGGCCGGCCGGCTATTTCTCCGACCGTATCGGGCGGCGGCCTTTTACCGCGGCGGCGGGGCTGCTCGGCGCGGCGGGCATCGGTCTGATCGCCCTGTCGCCCGAGGTCAGCTCCGTGCTCTGGGCGGCGGGGCTTATCGGCGTCGCCATGGGCATATTTAACAGCTCCAACTGGGCGCTGGCGACTGATTTCGCCCCGGCGGGCGAGGAGGCGCGTTACCTGGGTGTGGCCAATATGGCCACGGCCGGCGGCGCCGTCCTGGCGCGCCTGATCGGCCCCGGTATCGATTTCTTTAACGGCCGGCATGCCCTGAGCGGCTATACCTTTATGCTGATGATGTGCCTGGCGTATTTTATCATCGGCGCGGCCCTGGTGCTGAAGATCCGGCGGCGGGCTTAAGCCAGCCAGGGTATTAGATCGATCAAAGCCGAGCCGATATAGGCCACCGCCACGTATAGTATCATCCGGCCGAACAGGCAGGCGATGAGGAATTTCCATATCGGCATCCGCGTCGCCCCGGCGATGATGCCGACGATGTCGAACAGGAACGGGAAAATGGAGAGCACGAACACCGCCATCATCCCCCATCTCTGCACCCACCCCTCAACCCGGATATAGATCTTGTTCTTCGCCAGCAGCTCGCGTCCGGCGCGCCCGGCGATGTAGCCGGTCATTTCGCCGATGGCCGCCCCGATGCCTCCGATCACGCCGACCAGGAACGGGAAAGGCATCGCCCCTCCCATGGAGGCTATTATCGCCATGGCGCTTACCGGGACGATAACCGTGGCGTTAAGAATAAGGCTTACGACGAATACCCCGAGATACCCGTAATTTTCAAAACTTTGAAAGAAACCGGGGTATCTGAAGTGCAGCCATCCCACGGTGACGAAGATCGCCAGCGCCCCCAGCAGGCCGGCGAGCGGAATGGAGCTTTTCTTTAGCCAGGCAACGAATCTGTTACGGGGCTTTTGCGCCTCGTTGGTGATGCCCATATTTCGTAGTATTATACCACGTAGCTAGGCTGCTACGACAGGGGACAGCTTTTATATCTGGAAGATATACCTCACCCCTTAATCCCCTCTCCAGCCGGTGATATCTAGTAAAGACGGAGTTGTTCTGGCTGGAGAGGGGAGTATGGGTAAGAGGGGGCTTCGCCCCTCTCAAATTCTCTCCCCCTGAAATATCGCCGGGTGTCTAAGAGGGGTCACAACCCCTCTTTTTTTATTTCCCCCTCTCAAACACAAGATAATTCGAGAAAGAAAATATTACTGTTTGAGAGGGGGATCAAGGGGGTGAGTAACGTTTTTCAGGAATTAGTATATAGAAATAATCAGACTACCAGAACTCCGTCCGCATGACGTGCTCGGTATCTTTGATGATTCGCCTGATCGCGTCTCGGGTTTCTTCGTCGGCGATCGGCTCCACCTCGGAAATCTCCAGCCCCTCTTTACTGGTCTCACCCCGCCAACGCACGATAAAACCCGGCACCAGCGCGCTGTTGAACTCGCCCACGCCGCAGCAGGAGGAGTCGATGACCGCCTGGCTGAGGACATACAAAACTTCCCGACCGTCGTGTTTCAGCCTGACCTCTTTGCTGGGGGTATAGTAGCCCGACGGCGCCGGTATGTCTTTATTCAGTTCTTGGTGGGCGTATTTCGTCATCGCAGACCCGTCGTCTCCTCGATTCCCAGCATGATGTTCATGTCCTGCACGGCCGCCCCTGATGCCCCCTTGCCCAGGTTGTCATACCTCGCGGACAATAATATCCTGTCTTTTCCCCCGGACACGAATATCTCCAGGTTATTCGTACCGTTACAATCTGTGAACGTCATATAGCCGTTTTTCAAGTAGTCGTCCGCCGGGTACGGCATAACTGTTACAAAACGTTCGCCGGAGTAGTATTCCGCTAATATCTCCCTGACGCCGGCCGCGTCCAGCCGCTTTTTAAGGTGGTCCGCCGCCAGCGGTATGGAGATGATTTCTCCCGCGTACACGTTGACCACCGTCGGCGCGAAGATCGGCGGCTGCTTCAGCCCGGTGTATTTCGTCATCTCCGGTAAGTGTTTATGGCTCAGCGTCAGTGCGTAGGGGCGGGGGTTCTTGACATAATCAGGGGCATCCGGTCTTTCGTACTCGTTGATCATCGCCCGGCCGCCGCCGCTGTAACCGGCCACGGCATGGCAGGCCACCGGGTAATCGTCCCCGATTATTCCCATCGCCACCAGTGGATAGAGCATCAGGATGAAGCCCGAGGCGTGGCACCCCGGCACGGTGACCCGGCGCGACCCCTTGATCAGCGCCCGCTGCCCGGTCTTGAGCTCGGGGAGGCCGTAGACCCAGCCCTCGGCTACCCGGTGCGCCGTCGACCCGTCGATGATTCTGACGGCGTCGTTCGTGATCAGGCTGACCGATTCCCGCGCGGCGGCGTCCGGCAGGCACAGGAAAACGATGTCCGCCGCGTTGATCAGCTTTTGCCGGGCCGCCGGGTCTTTGCGCTTGCCTTCCGCTATCTCGATGACCTCGATGTCGTTCCGGCCACTCAAACGCTCCCGGATCTTGAGTCCGGTCGTGCCGTGCTGCCCGTCTACGAAAACCTTCTTCTTCATTGGCTCTTTGTCCCGCTACTTTAGTTTACGTATAAAAGTATAGCATAAGCGCTGGCCGCTTTGATACCGTTATCGACGTGTTTTATAGCTAAAAAGTATTAAATTGTGAGTCGAAAATCGCCGTTTGTTCGTGCCTGCTACTTGACAGGGGCGCGGCGATGGTATATTGTAGATAGCAAATAGCTTCAAGGAAGGAGGAATCATGCAAGCCTATTGCGTTAAGTGCCGCTCTAAGAAAGATATGAGCAATGCCAAATCCATCACCATGAAGAACGGCAAGCCGGCTACGCAGGGCGTTTGCCCGTCCTGCGGCACCAAGATGTTCAGAATCGGCAAAAAATAAGGCCGGTCAAACCACGAGGATTTTAGATAGATAGGGCTGGATATTTCCGGCAACGGGGTATCCGGCCCTTTATTTTAACGGCCGGGATCAGGCTGAAGGACCGGTCACGTGCCGGCGGACCAGGTCCCGGGTATTGACGACGTTCAGCTTGCGGAACATTACGGACAGGCGCTCCTCGAGCTCGCCTGTGATCCTGCTCAGGCTGGGCTCCGGTATGTGCCAGAGCTCCTGTTTGAAATCGCCAAAGGCCCTCTTGCGTGTCTTGTAGATGAACTGCTCTTCCGTCTCGCCGGTCTTTCTTTCCGTCGCATACTTGTCATCAAGGTGCCGGCGCACTTCGCCGAGCAGTGTCGGCGGAATATGGGTGCTGTCGAAGATGATATTCTGGAACCCTGTCGCCAGGTGCACCTCGGCCGTGTCTACCTGCGGGAACATGTCGAAGGCCTCGTCGGGCAGGGTGGAGGCGCCATGCTGTACCGCCCCGGCCAGCCGGTATTCCTCCCGCGCTATCCTTGATAGCTCTTTCAGCGTCGCGAAGTCGATGCTGACGCTGGCGATCGAGCCGTCCGGCAGGACCACGCCGCCGTGGGTGGTACCCGTCTGTACGCTGATCTTGGAGATCCCTTTGACGCCCTTGCCGAGGGCCTTGAGATAGCCGTCCATGAAGGCACGGAGGTCGTCCGGCGTGCTGTTCCCCTGTCCTATCTCCCCGATTTCCCCCCCGACGGATATCATTATGCCTTCCGGCTGTAGACCCCGGATATACCCTGTCATTTCCGCCGTGACGTCCGCGTTCTTCGCCTGCTGCTTGTTCAGGTCGGGGTCGGATATATCTACCAGCGTCGACGCGTCGATGTCGATGTTATAAAAGCCGGCCTCGATGGACTCCCGTACCAGTTTTTTCATTTCGTTGAGCTCGCTGGCGGCGTCCTGTCGGTAGGCGGCCCGCCGCACCTGGTAGTGATCGCCTTGGATGAAGACCGGCCCCTTGAACCCCTCCCTGATGGCCGCCGCCAGGACGCACACGGCGTATTCCGCCGGGCTCTGCCTGGTGTAATCAATCTCCGAACGGGCGATTTCTAAAATGAAAGCCCCTACGCCGTTTTTCTGCGCGGCGCGGAAGACTGACCTTGCCACCGGGTAGGTGATGCCGCGGACGTTGATCGCCGGGACGGTCAGGTTGTGGTAGGCGCCCCGCCCCGCCGCCTCGTACAGACCCTGAATGCTGGCCGGGAAAATGCCGTAGCCGGCCGCCATCTCCCTGATGACGCGCCGGTGCTCTTCCCGTATGGCGGGGTCGTCGGCAAAGACGGCCAGTTCCACCAGAAAATCGATGTTGTTTATTTCCCTGCCTGTGGATTTTTTAGGGAGCATATTTCTCCTTATATATTCGAGGCTTTCAGGTGATAGGTATTATCGCCTCTTTCTTGTAGTTTCTTCAGACTGAATCCGGCGTCCTCCAGGATACTCTCGACTTCTGCCGCTGAGCTGCCGTATCGCCGGATTTGAGGATGTACTTCGCAGAAAATAACCCGGCAACGGGAAAGAATGCTTCGCATGCCTTTCAGGACAAGGTATTCCGCACCCTCAACGTCCATCTTGACGACATCCGGTCGCGGCACCGCGCCGGTGGCAACGAGCTTATCGCCGCTGTTTGTTTTGACTTCGATGGTATTACGATCGTTATCGAACGCTATATGCGCCCGGCCGCGATGGCGGCTTCCCATCGTTTCGAATTTGACGGTGCTTTCAGAGTCGGCAAGCGCCATTGCGAGCACCCTTACGCGGTTATTGTACTTCGCGATATTATGTCTCAATTTCTCCGCGGTAACCGGATTCGGCTCAAACGCTATAACACTCACCCCGGGAATACTGACGGCGAGTAATGAATAAAAGCCCAGGTTCGCCCCGATATCCCAGAAGATGTCATTCGGTTTCAACTCATTCAGAATTTCCTGGATCAGACGCTGTTCGGTTCTCCAGACATAAAATAATTGCCTGGTATCATCGTTATCGGCCACATACAAGGAAATATGTGTTTTTCCGGCCGGGAAATCGCACTTGCCCCTCAGTCGGTAATATGTCAGGCGGGGCAGGTGACATATTCCGGATAAAAGACCGCCGAGGTATTTGAAAAAAGCTTTAAGAAGAGCCGGAAACCCCTTTTCTCTGAATACTGTATACGCCCTGGCAATGATTGACATATCAATCCCGTGAATTGAGAATCGAGCGCCGTCCGTTGTATCTGTCGGTATCATACTGGGTGTCGACGTCCACCAGGTTGAGCTTGCCGTAGATTTTTTCCAGCGGGAATGAGGAGATCTTGCCGTTCTTGTAACGTACCATGTTGCCGTATTTGTGATTTACTACGAGGTCGACCGCCGCTATGCCGAAGTACCTGCCCATCCTGCGGTCGTAGGCGCAGGGGGCACCGCCTCTCTGTAAATGACTGAGTACCACGCTGCGGGTCTCCAGCTGCGTGCTCTTCTCAATTTCTTTAGCGATGATCTCGCCTACGCCCCCCAGTGTTTTGCGCCCGAAGCTGTCCGTCTCCTTTTTCTTGACTACCTCCGTCCCTCCCTTCGGTTTCGCGCCCTCGGCGGCGATGATGATCTCGTACCTGGTGCCCGCCCTCCGCCCCTCCGTCACCAGCTCGTTCAGGCGTTCGTAGGAAAAATCGTATTCCGGGATGAGGATGATATAAGCCCCGCAGGCTTCTCCGCCCTGCAGCGCCAGCCAGCCGGCATCCCGGCCCATCGTTTCCACCACGAAGATCCTCTTGTGCGAGCCGGCCGTCGTCCTGAGGCGGTCTACCTCCTCCACGATAACGTTCAGGGCGGTCTCGTACCCCAGGGTATAGTCTGTCTCCGGCAGGTCTCTATCTATAGTTTTTGGTATGCCGATGACGTTGACGCCTTCCCGCGCCAGCCTGGTGCCGACGGCCAGCGTGCCGTCCCCGCCGATGACGATCACCGCTTCCAGCCCGAGCCTTTCGATGTTTTGGGTGACCAGCTTCGAGCACTCGTTCTTCGGGTCGTAGGGGCTGAACCGCGACGTGCCCAGCATGGTGCCGCCGTACCTGTCCCATGTCCTGACCGTTTCCGGGTTAAGTGATACGATATGCCCGGCGCTATCCCAGGTCATGGGGTCGACGTCCGTCAGGCCTTTCCACCCGTCCCTTATCCCCAGCACCTCGTATCGTACGCCCCGTTCCCACTCGAGGCGCTCGTCCATGGCTGTCTTGACCACCCATTTCAGGGCAGGGTTGAGCCCGGCGCAGTCGCCGCCGCCCGTCAGTACCCCTATCCGGCTCTTTTTCATCATCATTATATACGATTATAGTTTCGCCATCGGCCGCTGTCAAAAATATTATTATCGTGGCGAGCCGGGAGAGAATCGGGGTGTGCTAATCTCTATTTCCCGTTTTTGTTTATTTGTGACCTATCCCCCTTTTTCCCCTTCCCTTCTGATTAAGGGAAGGGGAAATATAAAAAAGAGGGGCGTAAGCCCCTCTTCAACTCCCTCTAAAACGCCCCAAATTAAAGGTGATTCCGTGAAGATGGGCATCCAGTTTTACCCTCTCCCTTCATGAGAGAGGACGATGCCTGCCCGTATCTGATGCGTGGGTGACCGTGATCAGGGAGTGCGTTAGCGAGAGGGGCACTAGCCCCTCTCAATCATTCTCTCCCTCTCCTGCGGACAGGAGAGGGGGATCAAGGGGGTGAGGTTCCTAAAGAGGGACTAATGGGTGATGTTAGTACCTGAAATATTACTGGACATATTTTTCTAAAAGGAGTAAAATCTAGGTGCTATGAATGGTTTGGGCGGTGATGCACGCGTTTCACCAGGAGATAATTGAGCACCTGGCTCGGTCGGGCAGGTGCTCTTTAATTTAGGAGGTAACGATGATGATGCAGTCCAGCCTTATCGGCAAGATCGAAAAAGCCAGGCGTTACGCCCAGGAAAAGGACCGGGTTACCTTCTGCGATCTCAGTGTGAAATTCCGCGGTAACAACAGCGATTATACCACCGGTTATAAAGACGGAAAATGGCATTGCACCTGCAGCTTCTTCGCCAGCTGGGGCCTGTGCAGCCATACCATGGCCATGGAAAAGATCCTCGCCGAGATGCTCCCCCCCGAAGCCATCACCACCCCGGAACTCGTGAGCTGATCGGCGGTAGCGGATTCTGGAAACGCGATGAATTTTCTGGAAAAGCTGGCCGGGGCCTGCCGGGAAAACCGGAGCCTGCTCTGCGTCGGTCTTGACCCCGACCCCTCCCTGATGCCGCCGGGTATTGGTGTCTTTGAGTTCAATAAGGCGATTATCGACGCCACCTGCGACCTCGTCTGCGCCTATAAGCCTAATATCGCCTTTTATGATGCGCTGGGCGCCGACGGCCTGGATGCCCTGAAACGCACGAAGGGTTACATCCCTGAAAATATCCCCGTGATTATCGACGCCAAGCGGGGCGACATCGGCAATACGGCGGCGGCCTACGCCCGCGCCCTGTTCGATTATTATGGTTTCGACGCCGCTACCGTCAACCCTTACCTGGGCTATGACGCCCTTGAGCCATTCGTCAGGTACCGCGACCGCGGTATCTTCGTCCTCTGCCGCACCTCCAATCCCTCGGCTGTCGACTTCCAGTCGTTGCTTTTCGAAACGGGCTCCGGTCCCCGCATGCTCTTTGAGATCGTCGCCGAGAAGGTCAGCCTCTGGAACCAGCACGGCAATCTGGGCCTGGTCGTTGGGGCTACCTTCCCCGGTGAGCTTAAGTTGATACGCCAGCTTTACCCTGATATGCCTTTGCTCGTCCCCGGCGTGGGCACGCAGGGCGGCGAGCTTTCCCAGGTGGTGAGCTGCGGCGTGGATGCCGCCCGTCTCCGCACAATTATCAACTCCTCGCGGCAGGTACTCTATGCCTCTAGAGGTAAGGATTTCGCCGCCGCCGCCGGCCGCGCCGCTAAAGACCTGCGAGATAAAATCAACGGGTATCTGGCCGGCTGAAGGGGGCGGATGGCTTTAGAGGTTAATCTCGGCGATTGCGTCCGGCTTGCCAAAAC
>JBFYTX010000119.1:0-4378 GCA_041300345.1 Dehalococcoidales bacterium
GGGGGATAGGTCCTAAACCAACTTTTATTTAGATGAATCTGAACTTTTGGATTTTGCGTACAACTCTAGAAGTTTATACATCTGGTCAAGATGAAATTGAATTCTTTCGTTTTTATAGTCAACCATTTTGCATACACGAGAAGCTGGAGATTCTAAGTTGTCGGTATGTGAGCGCAATTCCTCTTGCCATTTGAGCATGGTTTTGTCCACATACGGTTTTGTGTCCCTTGCAGCAAAACTAACTGCGGTATCATATATATCTCTATATACCTTATCGATTTCACCTTTATCAAATGCCTTTTTAATATTTAAAGATAAATATTTTACAATGTTTATATCTGGCACGTTGTTCATTTCACCACTTCACCTCTTGTTCTTAGCACTTGGTATAGCCGCAGGCGGGGCAGTGATAGCAGCCTTCGGAGAAGACAAGGACGTTAGAGCATTCCGGGCACTGGCCGGCCATGTTCTTGGCGAGGCCGTAGTCCTCAAGGTCGGTCTTGTCGTCGGTCTTAATGTGCTTTTCCAGCACGCTGGCGATGGCATCGGCACAGGACAATATAGATTTACCGCCCTCCCAGGCGATGGACGGGCAGCGGATGCCGCGCAACTGTTTAACGATCTGGGCGACATCCACGCCGGAACGCAGGGCGGTGGAAATCAGGCGGCAGATAGCCTCGAGCTGGGCGGAGGCGCAGGCGCCGGACTTGCCGAGGGTGGAAAAGACCTCGAAGATACCCTTGTCATCATAAGCGACGGTGATGTAGAGGCCGCCGCAGCCGGTATTGACCTTGGTAATCGTCCCGCGGGTCTCGGAAGGACGCTTACGCGGACCGCGCGCAGCGGTCTCCTCCACCGCTTTTTCCTTCTTGCCGGTGGTCAGCACTTGGCTATCGCGGGAGCGGTCGCGGTAGATGGTAATGCCCTTAAGACCTTCTTCATAGGCGAGCATATAAGCGCGGGCGACGTCATCGCGGGTGGCCTCGTGGGGGAAGTTAATGGTCTTGGAGACGGCGTTATCGGTCGACCGCTGGAAGGCGGCCTGCATCTTCACATGCCACTCGGGGGTGATCTCGTGGGCGGTAACGAAGACGCGCTTGATCTTATCGGGAACGCCTTTGATCTCACCGAGATGGGCGCCCTCGGCGAGCTGCTTCATAAGCTCGTCGGAGTAAAAGCCGCCCCTGACCGCCGCTTCCTTGAAATAGGGATTGACCTCGACGAAGGGGGTACCGTCGAGGACGGTCTTGGTATAGCTTAAAGCGAAGAGGGGCTCGATACCGCTGGAGCAACCGGCGATCATGCTCAAAGTGCCGGTAGGGGCGATGGTGGTGCGGGTGGCATTGCGGACGCGGGCGCCGCCCTCGGCGTCAAAAACGCTGCCCTGGAAAGCCGGGAAAACGCCGCGCTCTTTAGCCAGCTCGACCGAGGCCTCGGTGGCTTTTTTATTGATGAACTCCATAACGTCCTCGGCGCATTCCAGCGCCTCGTGGGAGTTATAGGGCACGCCGAGCATCACCAGCATGTCGGCGAAACCCATGATGCCCAGGCCGATCTTCCGCGTCTTTTTAGTCATCTCCTCGATCTGCGGCAGGGGGAACTTATTGACATCGATAACGTTATCCAGGAAGCGGACGCCCGCCTTTACCGTCTGCGCCAGCCGGGGATAATCGATATCCCAGCCGGAGCCTTTTTTCTTCATCATTTTAGCGAGGTTTATCGAGGCCAGGTTACAGGACTCGTAGGGGAGGAGGGGCTGCTCGCCGCAGGGATTGGTGCTCTCGATCTTGCCCAGGTGGGGAGTCGGGTTGACCGCGTTAATGCGGTCGATAAACACAATGCCGGGGTCGCCGGTACGCCAGGCCATATCGACGATCTTATCGAAGACCTCTTTAGCGTTGAGCGTGCCGGCAACTTGACCGGTACGCGGGTTGATGAGGTCATAGTGAGCGCCAGCCTTGACCGACTCCATGAAACCGGCCGTTAAAGCCACGGAGATATTAAAGTTGGTCAGGGCGGTCATTTCTTTTTTAGCTTCGATGAACTTCATGATATCGGGGTGGTCGATATTCATAATGCCCATATTGGCGCCGCGGCGGGTGCCCCCCTGCTTGGTGACGTCGGTGACGGTATCGAAGGCGCGCATGAAGGAGACGGGGCCAGAGGCCACGCCGCCGGTAGAGCCGACGACGTCGTTTTCCGGCCGGAGGCGGGAAAATGAAAAGCCGGTGCCGCCGCCGCTCTTATGGATAAGGGCGGTATATTTAACGGCATCGAAGATAGATTCCATAGAGTCCTCGACGGGGAGGACGAAGCAGGCGGAAAGCTGTCCCAGCTTTTTACCGGCGTTCATCAGGGTGGGGGAATTAGGGAGGAACTCCAGCCCGGACATGATCTTGAAAAACTCGTCTTCAACAGCTTTGACGCTGGTCTCGGGATGATAGATCAGCTCAGCGGCGGCGATAGCGCGCGCCACGCGGCGGAACAGCTGCTCCGGAGTCTCCACGACCTTGCCGAGGTCGTCCCGTAATAAGTAACGCTTTTCCAGCACCTGCAAAGCGGTATCGGTCAGGCCGCCGGCTGATGATGTGTCTTGCGGGGTCTTGACTTCGGTCTCGGTATCCATCTCGGGTTTAACCTCCTCTGGCGGCGCCGGTTTTTCGGCGTTCAAGACTTCCATGACCATGGCCTCAATCTCCGCTTCGGTGGGGAGGCGGCCGCGGAAGGTCTGGCGGGCGCGCTTGTCCACCAGCTCTTCCATGCCGGGCAGGGTGGGGACGAAAGAGGCCTGGGCTTTTTCAAGTCGCTCAATGACCTGGGTGGTCAGCTTCTCCACGAGCTTGCGGTCGCGGATGCCCATCGCGGCGGCGTTATCAAAGACGATGCGGGCGACCATGCTGCGATTGACGGGGCTAGATTTTTTCCCGGAATGATTGCCGGTGCTCATCGCCGCGCCTTCCGCGGGGTTTTTACAGTCTGCACCGGCAGCTCTTCCATGGGGAGGAGGGGAAGCTGGTCGGCGGGATGCCCGGTGGCGTGACTGGCCAGGCTATCGACTTCTTCTTTCAGGGTAGTGATATCGGCGAACTCACGGTAGACGCTGGCGAACCTGATATAGGCTATATGGTCGAGGTTTTTCAGCCGGTCCATGACCATATCGCCGATGAGGGAGCTGGGGACCTCCGACCTGCCCGTCTGGTAAAGCCCGGCCTCGATATCGTCGACGAGCTCAGCCACGGCGTCGCCGGCCAGCGGCCGTTTATCGCAGGCCTTGCGGACACCGGCAAGCAGCTTCTCACGGTCGAAATCCTCGCGGCGGCCGTCCTTTTTAATAACGAAGAGGCTGGCGCGCTCGAAGCGCTCGTAGGTGGTAAAACGTGAATCGCAGCGCAGGCACTGACGCCGGCGGCGGATACCGTCGTTAACGTCACGAGAGTCGATCACCTTGGAATCGATATGACCGCAATAGGGGCAATTCACGGGCTTTCTCCACATCCTGTAGTGCCAAGGCTTATAAATTACCACAAGCTATTGTGGTTTGTCAATAGGTTTCCAGCTTTAGAGAGATAACAATATTTTAACAATTGTTTTATTTTTTACGTTTTGTACCTCACCCCAGTGTCCTTTTTTAAGGACCTCACCCCCTCGATCCCCCTCTCCTGTCCGCAGGAGAGGGGGAGGGAAAAAGAGAGGGGGCTGAGCCCCCCCTCAGTAAGCTACTCCCTTTGAATACGAGAACGCGACTTACTCTCGCTGACCTCTCTCGGGAAACAGGGCGTCTAAGAGGGGCGAAAGAATATAATTCTCCCTCCTGTCCCTTCCTTCGGCAGGCTCAGGACAGGCCCTTACGAAGGAGGGAAGCTGATATACCAAAGAGGGAGTGCGATAGCAAGAGGGGAAGGGGAGACGAAAATCCCTCTCCTGTCTCCCTTTACAAAGGGAGACGCCGATACCCGGAACAGGGAGTTCTTAAGAGGGACGGCAGCCCCTCTTCTTTTGCTTCCCCCTCCTTTCACAAAGGAGGGGGATACAGGGGGTAGATTGTACATGAGTCCAGACTTCTTTACCTAATGTCCCTTGTAAGATATGATTGATATTATGGATTACCAGCAAGCATTAGAATATCTCTTAAAGTTCGCGGACTACGAGCGGATATCCAGGGCGGGGATAGTCTGGGACCTGAGACGGGTAGAGAGGCTGCTGGCCAGGCTGGGCAACCCGCAGAACCAGGCGAGGTCGGTGCACGTGGCGGGGACGAAGGGGAAGGGGAGCACCTCGGCGATGATAGCCTGGATACTGAAGAGCGCCGGGTTCAAGGTAGGACTGTATACCTCACCGCACCTGCTGGACTACACCGAGAGGATAAGGGTGGACGGCA
>JBFYTX010000179.1:0-4369 GCA_041300345.1 Dehalococcoidales bacterium
CGTGGCTATATGCCCCACGGGTGCCATCATGGAGAGGGACAGGACATACACCGGCACCGCACCAACCTCGGTCACTACGGTGTGCCCCTATTGCGGCTGTGGCTGTATCCTTTCGCTGGGAGTCAAAGATGGCAGAGTGGTCTATGCCAGGCCGGGTGAAGGGATTTCAGTGAACCGGGGCACTCTGTGCGTCCGCGGGAGCTATGGCTATGATTTTATTCATAGTCCGGAAAGACTACGCCATCCACTGATAAGGGTGAATGGTGAATTTAAAGAAGCGACCTGGGAAGAAGCGCTGACCCGGGTGGCTGATGGGTTGAAACGAATTAAAGAAAACCACGGTGCCGATGCCTTGGCTATCTTCGGTTCATCTAAATGTACTAATGAAGAGAACTATATACTACAGAGGTTTGCCCGGGGTGTCCTGGGTACCAACAACGTGGATAACAGCAGCCGTCTTTACAATGCGGCGAGTCGGGGGGGGCTGGGGGCAACGATAGGTTATACCGGGACCACTGGCTCGCTTGATACTCTGGAGCGGTCGCGGGTTATCATGGTCATCGGCGCCGACCCGGAAATATCCGCACCGGCGGTAGCCTATGCCATTAAACGGGCGGCCAGGTTCCAAGGAGCCGAGCTTATCGTCATTGACCCCCGCCAAACCCAGTTGACGCGTTTCGCCCGTCTCTGGCTGCGGCCCGTAGTCGGTACTGATGTCGCCCTGCTTAACGGTCTGGCCAGGGTAATCATTGATGAAAAGAAACTCGATGTGGAATTCGTTACTCGAATGACAGACAACTTCGCTGGCTGGGCGAAGAGCCTGGAGGCCTTTACACCGGTTAATGTTGAAGAAATTACCGGTATACCTAGGAAGGATGTACAGATGGCGGCGCGGATGCTGGCAGGGGCTGAAAAGGCTTCTATCGTCTACGGGAATGGGATTACGCAGCAGGCAAACGGCACCGATGCCGTGATTGCTATTGCTAATCTTGCCATGCTCACCGGGAATGCTTGCCGGCGCGGTGGAATTTTTGCGTTGCAGCGTGAGAACAATGCCTATGGAGCATGTGACATGGGTACCCTGCCTGATTTTCTGCCCGGTTACCAGAGCATAGAAGATGCTCAAAACAGGAAAAAGTTTGAGGAACGCTGGGGCGGCCAATTACCTGTACACAATGGACTAATGGCTCTAGAAATGATGGAGCAAGCCGGTGAAGGTAAGGTTAAAGGAATGCTCATTATGGGAGAGAATCCGATGGCCAGTTTCCCACAGCCCGCTCGAGTCAAAAAAGCACTATCTTCCCTTGACTTTCTGGTGGTTACGGATATGTTCCTGACGGAAACAGCCAGGCTGGCCTCGGTCATCCTACCGGCAGCGAGCTTTGCCGAGAAAGAGGGGACGTTTACCAATTTTGAGGGAAGAATTCAGCGAGTTCGAAAGGCCATCGAGCCTGCCGGTGACAGCCTGCCTGATGGCGAAATCATCCGGCGATTGGCCGGAATTTTGGACTCACCTATGCTCTATACCTCCCCGCAACAGGTAATGTCGGAAATTGAAGAAATGGTTCCCTTCTACCATCATTTTAATTACTCCGGTGTTGATGAGACAGATCTGGACCTGAGCGAGGTAGGTGGTAATACGCCGGGAACGAGGCGCCTTCATAAAGGGCTTTTCCCCAGCGGTTTCGGGCGATTTTCCCCCGTGGCATACCTTCCCCCAAAGGACACCGCCACGGACGCGTATCCCTTCACGTTGATGGTCGGCTCCAGCCGGTATCACTTTGGCGCAGGCTCGCGCAGCACGCGGTCATCGCGGTTAAAGCGGTTCTCCTCAGAGGCTTTCCTCGAAATAAGCGCCGCCGATGCTAAAAGTTCGCGTCTCGGCGATGGTGATAAAGTAAAAGTAATTTCGGCACAGGGAGAGCTGGTTACCTCAGCCAGGATAAGCGATACGCTGCCTCGCGGTCTGCTGTTTATGCCGATTTCTTTCCCTGACAGCCCCATCTATGAGCTATTCAGCACGATCATCGACCGTCAGAACAAAGCCCCGGCACTGAAATTATGCGCCGTTAAACTGGAAGGGATCGCGGAAAATGGCTAAACCGCAAAAATCGCAAAAAGTAAACCTGAAACAGATTGATAGAATTATCACCAGCTATCGAAATCAGAAATGGGCGTTGATTCCTCTGACGCAGGAGATACAGGAAAAGGTCGGCTATATACCCCCCGAGGTCATACCGCGTATAGCTAGCACCCTGGGACTTTTTCCCAGCCAGGTACAGGGTGTGATTTCCTTCTACGCTCAGCTTTACACCGAGCCCCGGGGTAAAAACATCGTCAGGGTCTGCCGGGGCACGGCCTGCCACGTACGCGGCGGTAAGTCTATCATGAAGCTGGTCAGCCAGCGGCTGGGCATCGCAGAAGGCCAGACCTCGGAGGATATGGAATACACCCTGGAGACGGTCGCCTGCATCGGGGTCTGCGCCTTGGCACCCAATCTCGTGGTGAATAATAAAATTTACGGTAATATGAACCCCCAAAAGATAGCCGCCATTTTTAGCCAGCACGGAGGACACGACCATGCCAGTCCGGAAAGGAAATAACTCCAGCAACGGACACCGTGAAGTCCTCGTCTGCTGCGGGTCGGGTTGCCCCGGCTCGGAGGAGGTGCGGCGGCGCCTTGAAGAAGAGATAGCGCGGGCAGGCCTGGAGGTAAGTGTTAAACCCACCGGCTGTCACGGTTTTTGCCAGCAGGGCCCCACCGTGCTTGTAGAGCCGGAAGACATCTTTTATTGTAAGGTAACGGAGGACGACGTTGCGGAGATAGTCCGGGATCATTTACAGGACGGAAAGCTCGTTCGCAGACTATTATATGTCGACCCCTCATCGGGTCAGGCGGTCCCCCGCTATGCCGATATCAAGTTTTTCCGGGAACAGGAAAGGGTCGTCCTGCGCAACTGCGGCCAAATTAACCCTGAGAAGATTGAGGATTATCTATCCCGGGGAGGTTACAAGTCGCTGGAAAAAGTCCTCTCCGCGATGAAGCCTAAAGAGGTAATCGACTTAGTCAAGCGCTCCGGTCTGCGCGGTCGGGGCGGCGCCGGTTTCCCCACCGGCAACAAATGGGAGTTCTGCCATAATGCCCCCGGTGATAAAAAGTACATGATATGTAACGCCGATGAAGGCGACCCTGGCGCTTTTATGGACCGCTCTATTCTGGAAGCGGACCCGCATGCCGTCCTGGAGGGGCTGGCGATAGCCGCCTACGCCATCGGCGCCAGTGAGGGTTATGTCTATGTCCGTGCCGAATATCCTTTAGCCGTGAAACGCCTCCATACGGCGCTGGGACAGGCGGTGGCAAAAGGCTTCTTCGGCGATAATATTTTAAATTCTGATTTCAGCTTCCAAGTCCATATCATGGAAGGTGCCGGCGCTTTCGTCTGCGGGGAAGAGACGGCACTGATAGCCTCCATCGAGAGTAAACGGGGTATGCCGCGCGCCCGTCCTCCTTTCCCAGCTAATTCGGGGCTGGACGGCAAGCCCACCATCATCAACAACGTCAAGACCCTGGCCACCGTCCCCGTTATTATCGAAAGGGGGGCTGAGTGGTTTGCCGGCATCGGCACGGAGAAGAGTAAGGGGACGGCGGTTTTCGCCCTCACCGGTAAAATCGCCAATAGCGGACTGGTCGAGGTGCCGATGGGCACGCCGCTGTCCCACATCGTCTATAAAGTAGGGGGCGGCATCCCGAAGGGGAGGAGACTCAAGGCAGTGCAGACCGGCGGCCCTTCTGGCGGCTGTATCCCCGCCCGCTTCATCGAAACGCCTATCGAGTATGAGACGCTCGCCCGGCTCGGCTCTATTATGGGCTCCGGCGGCATGGTGGTCATGGACGAGGCCACCTGCATGGTGGAGGTGGCAAAGTTCTTTATCGGCTTCACCCAGAGCGAGTCCTGCGGGAAATGTGCACCCTGCCGGCTGGGCACGCGGCAGATGCTGGAGATACTGACCAGGATTACCGAGGGCCGGGGGATTGACACGGATATAGATTCCTTACTTTCTATCGCTAAAACCGTTAAAGAGTGCTCGCTCTGCGGCCTGGGGCAAACGGCCCCGAACCCGGTCATATCCACCATAAACTACTTCCGCGACGAGTATGAGGCGCATATCAAAGAGAAGAAGTGCCCGGCGGCTGTCTGCGAATCCCTGATGATTTCGCCCTGCCAGCATACCTGCCCGGCAGGTATCAACATCCCGAAGTACGTGGCCCATATTGCCGCTGAAGAGTATAAAGATGCCATCGAGACCATCAGGGAGCGTAATCCCTTCGCCGCTGTCTGTGGCCGCATCTGCCACCACCCCTGCGAAG